>DMXI01000095.1 GCA_003483885.1 Microscillaceae bacterium | reverse complement strand
TTCCCCCTTGGGACACCAACATTTGGGAAATGTTGGGTGAGCTTGCAGGATGGAAGGGGGCTTTCGTGGATTAACGCTACAAACTTAAACCCTTATGGAAACAGCATTGGGCGATAGTCCATAGTTTTTAGTTCGTAACACCTGAGGGGCGTTGGTCTTTAGCTTTTGGCCCTTGGCTGATTTTTAGTCGATAGCATTCAGTCCACGGTCCATAGTTTTGCGATGTATGGCGAATTAATCATCAAACATCAATAATCAACAATCATATTGCATCGCGGAACCATTTAACAATAAAACAATAAGCGAAGCGGAACAATAGAGCAATGGAACAATCAGCCGAAGGCGAAACAATGCAACAATAATTAAAAAAATGGCGTGTAAAAAACGTGTAAGTTTATGCGGATAATTTCGGTGATTTTGACAATTCACAAGATTTATTACAAAATATGAACATTGCTTAAGGATTCTCGTTACTTTTGTTATACCATTATTCCTAATCACTTCTCTAAAAATTACTCCAGGCCTCAATTATGGTAAACCATTGAGGCGTTTGTCTTATCTGTGGAGTAATCACTCAATAAATAATTTGCTTGTTTTTCATCTTTTACGAGATCAACTTTTAACCAAACTTTAAGACTATTACAGCATCATGAGAAGTTCACGCATTTATTTGTACATATTAGGAATTATGGTGGCCCTAAGCGCTTGTGGCGGAGGTGGAGAAACTTTAAACTTTGCCAGCATTGGAGAAGCTTCCAATGTAAGAGAGGGAATCACTGGTAAATGGAAATTAACCTCTAAAAAAGTAGAAGGCAAAAAGGTAGCTATTAGAGATTGTGAGCAAGACAACACCCTATCTATTCAGGGAGATGGCGCTTATGTGTCGGACAATGGCGTAACTCAATGCGATAATACCGAAACCAATGACGTAGGAACCTGGTCATTGAGTGACAATGATCGCGAGTTGACCTTTACCGGCAACGAAACTACCAAAACGCTTCAATTAAAAGGCATCAGCAAGACCGAACTGATGATAGAAACCAGCATTGCCAAAGGTGGTAAAACCCAAACTGAAATTCATATCTACACTAAAATTCAATAAATTAATGATGCATCGTACTTGAGGTTTTGGATTACGAAATGACGCCACAAGTACTATCATAGCATTATACAATCAAGAATACACATTCATTTTACATTCAATCATCCGAAAAGCCTGGTCGTTACGATCGGGCTTTTTTTATACCCGATACTACAACATTTTATGTACCTTCGCAGTTAGGAATGGTGAACATATTCAAATTACTTTTCCTGGATTCAGTGAAAACAAAAGTACCCATGTCAAGCATAGCCGAAACAACCCCCGAAGTGAAACTCTACACTCAATCATTGACTGAGTTTAAACGCCGAAAATCTATAGAGGTAAACATAGGACAAGTACCCTTGGGTAAAGAACAACCCATCAGAGTGCAGTCCATGACCACCATAGATACCATGGACACCGAGGGAAGCATTGCCCAATCTATCCGTATGATTGAAGCCGGTTGCGAGTATGTGCGTATTACGGCACCTAGTATCAAAGAGGCCCAAAACCTTCAGTTGATCAAAGAAGGGCTACGAGCAAAAGGTTATCAAACCCCTTTAGTGGCTGACATCCATTTTACCCCTAATGCAGCAGAACTGGCGGCCAAAATCGTAGAAAAAGTACGAGTTAATCCAGGAAACTATGCCGACAAAAAGAAATTTGAAATCATAGAATATACCGATGAACAATACCAGGCTGAGCTTGATCGTATTCGAGAACGCTTTGAACCCTTGGTAAAACTGTGTAAGGAAAATGGCACCGCCATGCGTATTGGTACCAATCACGGATCGTTGTCGGATCGCATTATGAGCCGTTATGGCGATACCCCACTAGGTATGGTAGAATCGGCCCTGGAGTTTTTGCGTATTTGCGAAGACCTGAAGTATCACGACATTGTGATCTCTATGAAGGCCAGTAATCCACAGGTAATGGTACAAGCGTATCGTTTGCTGGTACTCAAGCTCGCCGAAGAAGGTCTTAAGCCTTATCCCTTACACTTGGGAGTAACTGAAGCGGGCGAAGGAGAAGATGGGCGGATAAAGTCAGCCATGGGGATTGGAGCATTGTTGGAGGATGGCCTGGGAGATACTGTGAGAGTATCGCTTACCGAAGAGCCTGAGGCGGAAATGCCAGTAGGCCAACAACTAGTCAATCGTTATGCGGGACGTGCTAATCATGCGCCTATCAAGCCCTTGGATTGGGAAACTGCCCAGTTGAACTATAACCCATATGAATATCAAAAGCGAGCTACCCATGAAGTAGCCAATTTTGGCAAAGACAATGTACCCCGAGTAATTGCCGATTTTAGCCAAGTAGAGGCGATTGAAATGGGCGATTTGAAAGGTATTGGCCATTATTATTTGCCAGAGCTTGATAAATGGGGAATGAATGACCTGGGGGCAGATTATATTTACTTGGGTACCCGGTCAGTTCCTTTTATGATGCCTAATGGCCTTAAAGTAATTCAAGACTTTGGTACTTGGCAAGCCGAATCGGCTGCTAAAACTCAGGAGCAGGGCAATGTATTTCCTTTATTGACGATCGTAGAGTTTACGCAAAACCCTGGCATCCAGGGAGTGCAGTTTGTCAAAATCCAATTAAAAGATTTAACCGAGGCAGTCATTGCTCAAATCAAAGCGACCCCTCAAATGGTATTGGTACTTGAAACCGAGAACTTGCACGCAATGGCTGAGTTACGTCGTTTGTTTTTGGAATTGATGGCCCAGGAAATTACGCATCCGACCATCGTGAGCCGCAACTACCAAAGAAAAGATAACCAAGTAAAAGATATCGAACTGGTGCAATTGTATGCTGCTACCGATGTAGGAGGACTATTAATAGATGGTTGGGGGGACGGCGTATTGTTGGCCAATAGCAACGAAAGCCCTGCCAAAGAGGCTGCTCTCGAGCAAACCAAACAATTGAATAATCTGAGTTTTGGCATTTTACAGGCAGCTCGTACTCGTATGACCAAAACCGAATACATTTCTTGTCCCTCTTGTGGACGCACCCTTTTTGACTTGCAAGAAACCACCGCCATGATTCGCAAACGCACCGATCACCTCAAAGGGGTAAAAATCGGAATTATGGGTTGTATTGTGAATGGCCCTGGTGAAATGGCTGACGCCGATTATGGGTATGTGGGTTCAGGTAAAGGAAAAATCACCTTGTATAGAAGCAAAACAGTGGTAAAACGTGGAGTACCTTCGGCGCAGGCAGTAGACGAATTGATTGAATTGATCAAAGAAGATGGAAAGTGGATTGAGCGGGAGTTGGGAGTGAATAGCTAGTGCGAAGCAAGGAGCAAGGATTAGGGAACAAGGGCGCGTTGCTAAGTGAAAAAGATCCTTCCTACGTCAGGACAAGAGTGAAAAATGGGCGCGAAGCGAAGAGTGGAACAGGGATAAAGGATCAGGGAACAAGGGTGGCGCGAAGCGCAGCTAAAAACCAAAGGTGTATTCTCATATTTGCAAAACGTTGTCCTGAGCGCAGCCGAAGGAGCTAACAATTAATCATCGCATCGCGAAACAATAGAACAATGTAACAATAAGCGCAGCGGAACAATAGAATAATCAGCTGAAGGCAGATTATGAGAAGTGGGAGTAGTGAACAAACGGTGGACTGCGGATTATATAGCTAAACAGTTACGAGGAAGTAAAAATAAGAATAGTCATCGTTTACAGATTTAAAGTCAAATCCAAACTTATGCCCTGATTTGCGCGCCATATCTATAAACCCCAATCCGGCACTGTTACGATCCAGGTCATTTTCTTTATCCTTGTCACGCTTCATATTGGCCTTTACTGTTTGTTGGTAGAATTTCAGCAAGCCAAATTTGTCCAAACCATTGATGTGTTCGAGGCGCTCTTGGATTTTTTCTATTTTCTCGTTTTTGATAATGTTTCCGGTAGCTATGGCATATTGGTTTTGCGGACGACGACCAATCATAAACAACGGGTCAAAGATTTCTATCTCAGCAGGAGGGAGGTTTGTTTCTTCTTCTTCATTTTCATCTACTGTAGCAGTAGGAGCACTGGCCGGTTTTTCATCGGCATTCATTGATGCGCTTTCACTCGATTCAGCCACTACCTCTTCAGTGTCAGTATCAGCCGCCTGCCCGTTTTCGCTGGGTACCGCATCCGAATACTTCACAATGTTTTGCAGACATTCGGTCATTACATTAAACACCTTACGTGTTACCTTCAGATTTTCGCCCAAAGCGTTCATCTTTTTCTCGGCAACTCTCAGTAATGACAAAATAATATCTTGGGTAAACTCTCCTTCATACATAAAGATGAGTTTATGTTCTGCCATTGTTTTACGTAATTCGTCGATATAGTCCATTGATATTGTAATGATTCGTTGGCTTGTGAAAGAATTTACAAATTGCGTTCCATGTTTGGCTTTACCCTCCTAAAGTTTCGAACCTATTGACGCTACTTCAAATCTAACAGGTTTCCGAAACCTATCAGGTTTAATCTGATTCAAATCTATAAAAAAAACGTGAGACACGAAGGGTTTGTGACGGTCGATCGTGCGATTTTGATACTGATGTAAGAAAGGAGGAAATTTTATAGGTTTGGCACTTATCAAGCCTGCAAACTTAGCCGCTAAAGCCTACTCATAAAAAAAGCCCCAAAACGAATTTCGGGGCTTCTGTACGAGGCTAAAGGGGCAGTTTAACCTTGTAATGGTTCCAGGAAATAAAATCCCTAGAAATTTTTCAACCATCGCTCTCTCAGCTTTTTCTGAGCAGGAGTAGCGTTAGGGTTCAACTCAAAGTAGTGTTTTTTGATGTCTTTTTGGGCAAAAGTTTTCAGCGCCAAAGGCAATACTTTGCCCTCTCTTTTTACCTTCATCGTGTATTCGGTACCCGCTTTTTGTTTGAGCAATTTGTCAAAAGTGGCCCGTGCATTTTTTTGCGTAAGTTTGGTGCCATCCATTGCTACGATTTCGTCGCCTACTTTGAGCAAATCACCAGTTTCGTCTTGAGTGCGGGCTACCATAAACTTGCCTTGATTGAGTGATACCCGGTAAGACAATCCTGCCTTTTTACCCATATTTTTTTCCTTATAGTAACTGACCCCAATTTTATCAAAATATTCTTTGTAAGGCAATGGGTTGGCGTTTTTCACATATTGCTTGAAAAACTCGCCAATCTCGGGGTAAGTCATCTTGGTAAAGTCTTCGAAGAAGGTTTTCTCAGAGAAAGCCTTACTTTTGCCGTATTTTTTTGCCAAATCCAGCACTACTTCGCGCAATCCTCGTTTGCCCTTGGAGAGTTCAAGCAGACGAATATCCAGCAAACCAGCTACCAAGGCTCCTCGCATATAAATATTACCATACTGGCGCTGCCCAGGCTTGGTAAAAGAAGTCATCGCTAGTTTGCTTAGACTATAGTTTTTATCAAAGTATTGTTGATCAATGGTGATTTTTCGGGTCCATTGCTTAAAAAAGTCATCCAATTTGGTTAAACCATAGCGTAGCTGCATAATGTGAGAGGCCCATTCGGTGGTGCCTTCGTACAGCCACAAGTGCTCCGAAGGAGTAGGCTTTTCAAAATTGAACTGCTCTATGATTTCACTATGAATATTCAAAGGGGTAACCACGTGGAAAAACTCGTGTGCTGCGGTACTTACCAAACGCTTGGCATATCCTGGAGTCCAGGGAGCCTCACGGTATACATATTCAGAGCTATAAGAGTGCTCCCAAGCTCCCATGGTGCGATCTTCGAAATGGTACAAAAAGGTGTAGCGATCTACTGGAAGTTCTTTTAAAAAGGCCTGAGCTGCTTTGAGCATATCGGCCATTGCCTCAAGCAGGTATTCAGACTTGATTTTGTCGGTTTTGGAGTAGGTATAAATATCTACAGGAACTTTGCCCAACATAGTGCTGGCTTTGGTGAGGCGGCCCATCAAAATGGGAGAGTCTACAATATGGTCGTAGTTATCGGCCATAAAATAGCCTTCTTTATTTTTGTCAAGCGCGGTACCTACCATCCATTCTTTGGGATAATCTATTTTGATCTTCAAAGGGGTACCCTGCATGCCTTGGGGAAAGCCAAACACGGTTTGCCCATTGATGAGGGCGTGGTCTTTTTCCAGCGAACTCCCACACATCAAATAAATGCGGTGCTCTTTTACGGGCGTATCCCAGGTTTCGGCAATACTATATTCTATTTTGGTAGCTTTTTCTACTTTGTTAATTTTCCACTGGTTAACCGATACTTTTTCGGTAGTTAACTCTTTTCCTTTTTTATCAAAAGCTTTGAAGCTTCGGACAAAGCGCCCCATATCCATCACTTGATAGGTGCCAGGAGCAGTAGAGGCAAATTGATAAATGGCATTTTTGGCGGACAAACGTCCGTCTTTTATATGTAAGATTACTTTAAACTGGTCGTCGGCTCTATCATTCAAATTGACGTGGTATACTAGCTTTTGGGCTTGAAGGTTACCCAAAACAAGTAGCCCCATCAATAGTCCTACAAATTGTCTTCTCATTTTTAAGAATTGTTGTGTTGAATTTATTTTACTAAGAATTCGAAACCGTGCACACTTTTCTGACGCTATATAATATTTTAAATTAATTTACAGGAATAGAAATAATTATTAATCAGCAAGCTCTCGAGAGAAAACGTTAATTCTTTATCCTCAACAGCCGTTCATTTTTTTCAGTAGCTAAAAAAACGAACCAAAAAAAGCCACCGCTGTAGTTTGTTGTTGCTAAAATTCGATCCATTACGCCGAAACTGCTCAAACATTCCCTCGTGCCTCGGTTAGTGATCAGTTTTTACGGCTTCATTGCTCAAATTTCTTAACGCCAACAAACTAAGTCGGAAAGAAAGCCCCTGTTGTTCAAACTTTATTAGCTTGATAAAATTAACTTGAATACAAAATGTAGCAAGTGAAAATGAATACTTGGTTTTTAAATCTTATTAAGAACGCAAATATACAATAATGCATAAGTCTCATAAGGCATTTTGATGAACTATTTGTAGTTCCAATTGACCTTTCCAAACTTTTCGGGGTTAAAAATATCAGAATTAAGGGTAGGTTGAGCTTTCACCTTGCTGTAGTGTTCACTCATATACAGCTGATCATTGATCAATACCGTTACAGTGGTTTCCATCCAGCCATTGCCTAGCTTACGATGGTCTCCAAACTTTACCTCGATGGTATAGTTGGGCTTTTTCAAATACATGCGGGTAAAGTAGAGCCTTTCGGCATCGAACCAAAACTGATTGGCCTTGAGATCATCTTTTGTTGCGCTCCCTATTACATAAACTTTTCTTGAATTTTCTTCTGATATATGCATTTTGCTTAAGTCGAACCCTAGCTTTTCTACTATTTTGGCAGTTTCTTCGGGCTTACGAAAAAACATATCAGTGGCCAATACCATGAGCTCGTTGTATTGCTCTTTTTGGCTTACCACTTTTCCTTCCTTGATTCTATAGAGTTGATTATCTAAATACAAGGCTCCGTTACCCTTGTCATAGTCTCCCATACGAATGTGTAGTTTACCAGGAGCCTGAATGGCTTCATACCAGGTTTGAGTTCGTGCTATCGAACCATCTTTTTTATAGAACTTGGTGTCTTGCTGGAAGGTAATATTACGGGCTGCGGTATGGTGGTATTTGTTATAAACTGCTTTGATGAGGTCGTAGCCATTCTTGATTTTTTGGCTATAGCCAACTACCTGTATCAGTAGCAGCAGTGAGGCACATATCAATACTTGCCTCCAGTTATTTTTGGTCATGGGTATATGGGTTAAAAGGTAAAGTACCTTAGGGTTATATGAATTATTGGTAGGCAAAAATAACTTCTTTGTTGGTGAAGACGATTGTCAAATATTGCTTTTTCGGGTATTTTTAGAGGGGGCTCACCTAAAAAAAGGTCTCAAATATAGATTTGAACCGATTCAAAAAGAGCTTTACTGTTATTTAGAGCCATCATTTATTTTTTCGCATCACAAAAACCATATATCCATGAAAAAAACATTTTGGTGTATTTTTATTCTCTTTTTTGCTGCAAGTACTCATTTGATCATTGCTCAAGACAAGTCGCCACTAGAACAAAGCTTTACCCCTAAGCAACTCCAGGAAGACTTTCAACGCATGCGGGAACAACTAGAACAGAATCAACCAGGCTTGTATGCATATACGCCCAAGCCCGCAATGGATCGCTACTTGGATAGTTTGTATGCTACCTTAGACAAACCGATGACTTCTATAGAGTTTTTGCGTTTGATTAGGCCCATATTGATGAAAATGCGTAATGGGCACAATAATATTTATGGTTCTAAAAAAATGGCAGATTATGCCCGAAGCGTTGGGAAGTTTTTACCACTAGAGGTAGTGTGGCTCAAGGATGGACTATACATTCAAGATGTATATACAACGGAGGGTAATATTCCTAAGGGGAGTAAAATAGTGAGCATTAATGGGCGTGATATACAAGATATTTTAAATACACTTTTGTATCGATATACTTCTACCGATGGCTACAACGAAACTTTTGGTCGTCGTAGAGTGGCTCGCAGCTTCCCTTTTGCCTATTACTGGTACATTGGCCAGCATAAGATATTTGAGGTGGCTTACCAAACATCAAATCAGTCCACCACAAAAACCGCTAAAATAACGGGAATCTTATTTGCCAAGCTACGCGACCACCTAAGAAAAACCCGTGGGATAAAGCCCAAGGCCAAAATGTTAGATTTTAAGATGTTGAATAACGAAACGGCTTTTTTGCGGATAGGGAGTTTTTCTAAGGGAGAGATCAAACAAGGAAAGCAAAACTACAAGCGTTTTTTGAAAAACACTTTTCGCGAAATTGCCCAAAAACAAGCTAAAAATCTGATTTTAGATGTAAGGAGCAATGGAGGAGGGGACGATGGTTATGGCAATTTGTTGTTTTCCTATTTGACCAACAAACCTTTTAACTACTACAAACAAATTGTGACTCGGGTAAAACGAATCAAGAACCCCAAGTATTATGAAAGTACTGGGGAAATTCGCTTAGCCAATCTGTTCTTTGGAGGAAAGGTAAGAAAGATAGACGAAGGTAAGTATTATCTCAAGAAGAACCCTGGGTTGGGGCAGTTCCAACCAAAGGAAAACGCGTTTACTGGAAAGTTATACATCTTGATTGATGGTGGTTGTTTTTCGGCAACGGGAGAGTTTGCTTCGTGTGCGCATTATAACAAACGAGGCAAGTTTATCGGTGAAGAAGTTGGCGGGAACTATTACTACAATACCAGTGGTGCGATGTTGTCTTTGGTGCTGCCCAACACCAAACATCGGGTAGTCGTGACTATTTTACAATACATTATGGATGTAAAAGGATATCCCAAAGGTCGGGGAGTGATGCCTGACTATCCGGTAGATTACACAATACAAGATGTGCTACAAGACAAAGACCCTGTCATGCAAAAGACGCTTCAATTAATTGATGAACAAGGGGCAACTCCAAAAAGGTAATTTTTTGCAACCTCATTAAAAACCCAATTTTGCTTTCTATCTTCGTAGTTGGAAAACAAAGCAAAATTGGGTTTTATGATTCAGCTTACTTGGTACCAACTTGCCTTATTAGTCGGTTTTATTCAGGCGTTAATATTGATCTTTTTGTTATTGCTAAAGCCTGAGAACCGTAAGTCTAATTTCTTGTTAGCCGCTTTGTTGTTTGTCATTGGTCGGGGCGATTTTACAGAGCTGATGCCTGGGGTAAACCTGTCACGCGATTACCCGTTTTTATTGCCCATCTTTTACGAATATTTGTTTGTATTAGGGCCTATCTTGTATTTCTACGTGCGAAGCCTTACTCAGTCCCGATTTCGCTTCAATCGTGTATTTTGGATATACATAGCCTTGGCCTTGGTATTAGATATTGCCTATGACTATACTTTGTATTGGTGCCGAATGACCAAAAATTGCTCAAGAGAATGGATCATTACTTTTGCCGAAATATTTAGTTTGCTCGCGGTAGTACAAGTGGGCATTGTGCTGGTGTTATCGGTTCGTACCCTGCGGCAATACGACCGTTCGCTCAAAGATCACTTTACCAATCTTGAAAAAATAAACCTTCGTTGGCTCCAAAACCTACTCAAGGCCATTGGTGGCTTGGCCATTTATTGGATAGTGTTGGTGTGGGTAGATGTATTCTTTTTTGACTATCGCATCAACGACATATTCTACAATGCCCTCAATATAGCAGTGGTAGTCACCATTTATTGGATTGGATTTTCGCAATACATACGCCCTCGGGTGGTCATTGTAGAAGAAGTAGAAGTAGCGCCCAAACCTACCCATGAAGCACCCAAGGCACCAGTCACCGCGCCTTTGTCTGAAGATGAAATGCAACAATATGCCCAAATGCTACAAGATGTCATGCAGCAAGAGCAATTGTATCTCGATGCTACCCTGAGCCTCAATGCCTTGGCCAAGCATCTCGATATTCCGGCCAAACATATTTCGCATACGCTGAACCAACACGTAGGCAAAAACCTCAATGACTTTGTGAATGAGTTTCGCATAGAAGAGGTCAAACAAAAGCTGGTAGACCCTCAATTTGCCCACCTCACCATTTTAGGGATTGCTTTTGAGGCGGGGTTTAACTCCAAAGCTTCTTTTCAGCGCACGTTCAAAAAAGTGGTGCAATGCTCGCCGAGTGAGTATAAAAAACAACAAGTGAAGCAGGTGTAGTTTATCTTATGATGATTATTTTTTTTCGCTTAGCACTCTTTCTTTCAAAGCTCGTAGTTTTTGCTCTATGAATATGTTTTTGATGATTCGAATGTATTGGTCAATAAAAGCAAGGGTCTTTTGTTGGTCTTTACGTGTTTGGTAAAAATATTTAGCCATTTGTAGAAGATCAGAAAATACTTGCTTGTATTCCTGGTCATTCACAACGTACAGGGTGTATTCTAGTCCCCGGTAACTAGAAGAAGTATTGATACTGCTATTGGGGATTTTTTTGAACATATCTAAAGACTTCTGATAGTATTTGTCAGCCTTTTTCTTTTTTGCTTGACTATCATACAAATATCCCATTTTGTAGTATTGTATGGCTTGTATGAGCTTGTTATCAAGTTTCTGGGCTTTTTTACTGCCCAGTTGATAGTATTTTTTTGCAAGCTTGTATTCTTTAGCTTTTTGGTAATAAAAGGCCACATCATTGATAAGCCTAATCTGATGAATGGTATCTCGTTGCTGAGAGATATTAAGGATTGAATATTTCGCGGCAGTTTTGTATTGCTGGAGCTTACGTGCCAGTATAATGATCTCTCTGGCGAGAATGTTATTTTCTTGAATGGCCGCTTTACTGGCTTTGGGATTATTATAATTTTTTTGGTGCCAATCTATCAAAGCCTGCATAAATGCTTGTTGACGTTGGCCATGTAGTCTTCTGTAAAGATCGATAATAAAAAATAAAACTGAGCGACGATTCTTCTGAGGGAGCAGGTCATATACCTCAAATATTTGTCGCTGATACTCAAGCGACTCGTTCAACTTACCCTGAAACCTGGATAAAGAACGTAAGCCACCTAGAGCCCATATCTGACGACGATAGTCATTGTTGTTTTTGCGTAGGTTATAGATTTTTTTGAAGTAGGCCTTTGCTTTATCAAACTTTTTTTGTTCCCAATACAAATCAGCCAAACAAACCCATACCCAAGCTATTTTATCATTATTTTTTTGTTGTAGGCGTAAGCCAAGCAATTTTTTATAATACATTTCCGCTCGGTCATAACCAGTAGTAATACGATACAAATCGCCCAGCTTTTTTAGTATCCAAGCCACTTGCTCAGTGCTATTTTGAGCCTGCTTAATCTGTAAATACTGCAGGTATTCCTTATCTGTAAACTTCTGCACATTGGGGTAATACCGAACCATACCCCAATCTTGCTCCCCTGCATCAAAAGGGTATAACTGGGTATCATAGGCCATTGGGAATGAATAAAAATAGCTGCCAAATCTACTCCAGCGGATAATGTCTGAGGTTTTGTACCCTTCTCTTTGGGCTATATTGTTGACTTGGGCTAAGAGCGTAGAGTCATTACCATAAGTGAGCTCAAACTCTACTTTGTTTACCATAGCATTGCGTAAATCACCTATTCGTACCCAATATTGTGCTTCCTTATCTTTATCTTTTTGTTGTTGGGCTATATTCAGTGCTTTTTGCAGATAGTTTAAGGCTTTTTGAGGGGCATCTTTTTGGACAAACAATGCTAAAAATGAATAAATAGAGGCTTGCTGTTCGTCTTCAAGTTGTCGGGCAATTTTTATAAGACTATCAACTGGTGGGCTATTGTGGTATCCCCGAAGCATATATTTTTTAAACTCTAGACAAAGCGATTGATAAGATAAAATTTGCTGAGAGATGGACTGATCGGGGACTAAACTTAGCAAACTGTCAAGCGGTGTTTCATAGGTAAGGATGATGCTGGCTTTTGTGTAAGTGTATATATTGTTATATATTTTGCTTACACCTGGGCTTATCGGAATATATTCATTGTATTTTTCATACTCATACTTTAATGTGTCTACTACCTCGGCTAGAGTGCTTTTATTGTTTTTAGGATTGGTAACAGTGACTTTTGATCCAATGGGAATAAGGTTTGTTTTGACCCAGTGTTTTTTACTTGTATAAGTCTTTTTAGATGGGTAATAAAACATCTTTGTCTTATAGGTAAAAATATACTTACCAGCTTTGTTCTTGGTCAGACTTTTGTCTACCCATTCTCGTTGAGCCATTGTCGTAAGGCTTGCGAAAAAGAATAGTAGAAAAGGGAGAGTGGGTTTAAAGGTTTGCATGATTTATAAACTTAAGATTTGAACACTATCATAAATCAACAAGATATGCATTGATCTTGAAAACCAAAACCCAATCTGTGGGAATTTGACCGCAAACTATTGCATAGCTCGTTGCTTCTCGTTTTATTTGCAGGTGTTTTACTCGTAGGTGTGTAGTACTTCTGGATTACTTCTTTTTTGATGACTCGATTCATCATACCCACTCAAAAAGTAAATGCTTCGCTTCACCCCCCAGAAAAGCAGAGAAACCACAGAGAGGTTAAGAGGAAATAGAATAAGAAAATAATTATTGCAAAGGCATGTTGAACTTCGTCGCCATATTTTTGAGCTCCTTTACTGATCAATTGAAATCCTGGTTTTTTTATGACCCGGCCAACCCCATGATCTTCAGCAACTCGATGTTTTGGGCGTTCTTTTTGGTGGCCATGATCGCCTACTATTTTTTATACGCCCGCATTACGGCGCGTAATATGTTTTTGCTGGCGTTTAGTTTGTTCTTTTACTACAAGGCGGGAGGTTTCTTTTTCTTTCTGATTATTTTCTCCACGTTTGTAGATTATTACATTGGCGAAAAGGTGCACCGTAGCGAGCACCAACCTACCCGTACCTGGCTGGTAGTGTTGAGTTTGGTAGTCAATTTGGGGTTACTGGCTTATTTTAAATACACCTTTTATTTTATAGACATTCTCAACTCGTTTGGGGCTGACGTTGCCAAGCAAGATTATTTGGCGGGTGCTGCCAATGGTTGGTTGGGTACCAGTTTAGACGTTTCTAAAATTATACTACCAGTAGGGATTTCTTTTTATACTTTCCAGACCATTAGCTATACCTTAGATATTTATCGACGCAAAATTGACCCGGTAGACAACATCCTCGACTTTGGCTTTTATGTAAGCTTTTTCCCTCAATTGGTGGCAGGGCCTATTGTACGGGCATCTGCGTTTGTTCCTCAGATTTACAAGCCTTACAAGCTAACCCCTGAAGAATATGGGTTTGCCATTTTCCTGATTCTCAATGGGTTGGTCAAAAAGATCTTAATCTCTGATTACATTTCTACCAACTTTGTAGACCGGGTTTTTCTGGAACCTCAAAAATATTCTGGATTTGAAAATCTGATGGCAGTATATGGATATGCTATCCAGATTTATTGCGATTTTTCTGGCTATACCGATATTGCCATTGGTTTGGCCTTACTGCTGGGTTTTAGGCTCAATATCAACTTTAACTCTCCCTATAGTTCTACCAGTATTACCGATTTTTGGCGGCGTTGGCACATTTCGTTGTCGTCGTGGCTGCGCGATTACTTGTACATCTCTTTAGGTGGAAACCGATCCACATCATTGTTTACCTACATATTTGTCCCTATTATTTTGTTCATCTTTCTGTTGGTAGATGGCTGGACGGGGCTAAACTTTATGTTTTTTATGATGCTCATCACGGTATGGGTATTGTCGCTTACCTTTTCGGACATGAAGTTTATTGGAGTGATTGGGGTATTAGTAGCTGGTACATTTGCAGGTAATGCATTTATTACGGAGGCTTGGTATACCTTTGCGCTCTTAGCCGTGATTATGGCGTTTTGGGTGATTTTATTGATTCGCCCCGATCGCAAACAGTCGGTAAGCACCTATATGAACTTGACCATCACCATGCTCTTAGGTGGTTTATGGCATGGAGCCGATACGCGTTTTATTATCTGGGGAGCCTTGCACGGAGGAGCATTGGCCTTGCATAAGTTTTGGATGGAAGTAACAGGGAGTAAGGGAAAAGAAACCAAAGGCATTGGCCGTTTTTTAGGGCAAGTAATCACTTTTCATTTTGTGTGCTTTTGCTGGATATACTTCCGGGCGCAGGACATGGCCACCATCAACAAAATGTTTGCGCAAATCACGGGTGCTTTCCAAGCCGATAAGATTATGCAAATGGTGACAGGCTATGCCGATATTTTTCGCCTTATGGTCATTGCCTACGTGATTCACTGGTTGCCTCGTCGTCTCAAAGACGACTTGATCGTTTGGTTTACCCGAATGCCCGAAGTGGTCAAAGCCGTCATCATCAGTATTATTGTAATTGTACTCTATCAAGCCAGTACTTCCGCCGTGAAACCTTTTATCTACTTCCAGTTCTAAGCCAATAGTAAATTATGAGTTTAATGGTGAGTGATTAGTGGTAAATGGTTAATTTTTAATTATTGATGTTTGATTATTAATTTTGCAAATATGAGAGTTTCTGTTGCTCTATTATTGCATTGCTTTATTGTTCCGCCTTCGGCCTATTTTAATGATTAATGGTCCCGACTCGTCGGGATTTTGGCCAAAGCCTCAATAAGTGGTGAATGGTCAATTATGCCCGCTTCGCGCCATTTTTCATAAGACCCTTACAGGGCAAGCTTTTAGTTTTTCACTTAATAAGCTCCTAACTACGAACCAAAAAACTATGTACAACTGAGGCTACCGAAGTCCTCGGTTTACCGGGATGGACTGAATGCTATGGACTAAAAACTACGAACTACGAACCAAAAAACTATGGACCGTGGACTGAATGCTATGGACTAAAAAGCAATTCCCATCACCAGTATGTCATCTATTTGCTCATGGTCTTGTTTCCAATCACTGAATGTCTTTTGTAATACAGCGTTTTGTTCTTCCATGGGTAACTTGTGCATATCGAGCAATAAAGACTTAAAACGGCTCTTGAGAAACTTTTTGCCATAAGGTCCTCCAAATTGATCCGTGTACCCATCAGAAGTCAGATAATAGTACGTATCAGGGTTTAAAGGAAGGGTTACTTTCTTAAATTCACGTTTATATTCAGGATAACCACCTACAGGCAGCATGCTTCCCTTTACCTCATGCAAGCTATCTTCATGAATATACAAGAGGTTATTTTTGGCACCAGCAAACTCAAGTTGTTGGGCTTTAAAATCTATCAATAATATGCCAATGTCCATCCCGTCGCGATTATTGGTAGTGTCTTGGTTGAGTGCATCATGAATGTTGTGATCCAGTGCGTGCAAAATAGCTTCGGGAGAAGTAATTCCTTGCAGGTTTACAATTTGGTTGAGTAATACAGCCCCTTTGATCGACATAAATGCCCCTGGAACCCCATGTCCAGTACAGTCACCTGCCACCAATAATACCCGGTCGGCATTGTGAACATCACCTTTACTTTCTTCTCCCAAAGGAGTAAACCAGTAAAAATCGCCACTTACTACATCACGGGGTTGGTAAAAAATAAATGATTCTGATAAGTATTTTTTGATCTCCTTCAAAGAAGGAAGCATGTTGTTTTGCATCACTTGAGCGTAGTTGATGCTCTCCGTAATGTTTTCATTAAATTCCTGAATCAGCTTATTTTGCTTCTTTACCTGAGTAATAGTAGTTTGGAGTTCCTCATTGGTTTGTTGTAACTCTTCATTGGTTTCTCGAAGCTCAGAGGTGCGTTTTTTTACCAAATGCTTAAGTACTCGTTTTTGTTTTTTGATACTATTGATTCTCAATCGATACCCAATCACCAGCAAAGCAATAATGAAAAGGATGGCACTTAGACGAAACCACGTGGTTTCCCACCAGGGAGGGTGTACAATAATAACCAATTGAGCCTCTTTATCGCTCAATATCTGGTCATTGTTATAAGTTCTGACTCGAAAAGTATAAGTACCTGCGGACAAACTGGTATAAGTTTCAAAATGTTTGTTGCCTATGTAGCGCCAATCCGGGTCAAAGTTTTCCATCATAATAGCGTAAGTATTTTGCGCTGGGTAGATGTAGTTGAGTGAGGCAAACTCAAAAGAAAACACATTGTCTTTGTAAGATAACTCAAGGGTATCGGTGGCCCATATGGGGCGTTTTAGTAATCCTTTTTTAGTGACAGGAACTGATTTGTTCAAAATTTGAAAATCAGTAAATAAAATATGCGCCTTGTAATTGTTTACTTGCAGGCGTTCAGGATAAAACAAGTTAAAACCATTGATACCCCCCATCAGTATTGCTCCATCTTTGGTGACCAGGCCACTGCCAGTAGCAAATTCATTGGCTTGCAAACCATCTTGCTCGTCGTAGTTTTTAAAATTTTGGCCTTGTCGCTGAAAGCAACTCAAGCCTTTATTAGTACTTAGCCATAAGTTTCCTTTTTTATCCTCTATAATTTTATGGATTAAGTTACTGGGCAAGCCCTGCTGGGTGGTATAGTGTGTAAACAAGGCTTTGCCTTGGTCATAATAAGCTTTTAAATCCAGACGATTGAGACCATTGCGAGTGCCAATCCAAAGCATTTTGTCTTTATCCAGGTGCAGCGAAGTCACATAGTTATTGCTGATACTGGTTAAGTGTTCCGTTTTTTGTACAAACTGAAAAGTAGTATCTTGTTGTAAATCTAAGCGTGTGAGACCTTTGCGGGTAGCTATCCATAAACTACCCCTATCATCTTTGATAATATCTATCACCGTATTGTGGGTAATTTTAGGCCCTTTGATATTGGTGTATGCATTATAATGCTTGATGTAAGTCTTGGATTTTTTATCAAATAAAAACAAACCCGACCCACGAGTGCCTATCCAAATGGAGTCTGGTTGAGTCGCATCCTGAAAAAGTGAGCCAATATGCGGGCTGTTTTGTACGATAGATGTCTGGGTTCTTGATTGAGGTAGCTGAGGCGGAAAGTGTTCAAAGGTTTGAGTTTTGGGATTGTAATGTTCCAGGCCCGATCCAATAGTACCTATCCAAATAGAACCATCAACGTCTGCCAATAAGGTATTGATGGTACTGGAAGCAATACTTTTAGGATTGTTGGGATTATTTTTGAAAAGCTCAAATACCTGTTGTTTCCGGTCAAAACGA
Organism: Microscillaceae bacterium; assembly: GCA_003483885.1. Lineage (GTDB taxonomy): Bacteria > Bacteroidota > Bacteroidia > Cytophagales > Microscillaceae > Microscilla. The sequence continues at coordinate 5,160 of DMXI01000095.1, read as the reverse complement.
GCCAACCCAACGCTTCCTCTACTCATCCCAATCCAGATATTACCTGCTGTGTCTTCACAGAAGCTGCCTACTCGGTTGACTTTCTCAGGTTCTATCTTATCATAATGAACAAAGTTATCTAAATAAGGGTTGAAGTGACTGATGCCCCGATCAAAGGAGCACAGCCAAATGGTGCCTGCTTTGTCTTCAAATACTTTTTGGATGTTTGAGCCCGAAATGCTGCTTTTATTGTAAGGATCGGGCAAGTAACGAATAAATTGATCTGTTTGAGGGTCAAAAAAAAGAAAACCTCGAGCAGTACCTAGCCAATAACGATTTTGTTTGTCCTGATGAATGCTCCATACCTGACCCCTGAGCTTATCGGGGTTTGTAGGATCAGGTTCCCATCTTTTTTCTATTTTTTTGGTGCGAGTATTAAACTGTATCAAGCCAAATGCATAGGTGCATAACCATAACATGTGAGGCTTATTACGGTCAAAAGTAGCCGAATAAGTAAAGTTATTCGCGTAGCCTTTTATTCGTGGTGGTTGAACTTTAAAAGCTTGTGTATAACTTTTGGTTTCTTTGTCAAAATAAAACAAGCCATGTTCGCTGCATAACCAAAAACCTTTGTCAGCATCGGGGGTAGCAGAAAACAACCGATAAGGCTTGCGAGGTTTGACGCTTTCAACATTGGTATGCTGGGTAAAGATGTTGGTTTTAGGATTATAACTATTAAAATAACCACCATAAGTACAAATCCAGATAATCCCTTCTTTATCTTCGTACAAGCTCCTTACATCGTTATGAGCCAAGCTTGCTGGGTTATTTTTATCGTACTCAAAACGCACAAACTTCTCAGTGTCAGGGGCAAATCGATTTAAACCCCCGCCATAAGTACCTATCCAAATATGGCCTTTACGGTCTTGTAATAGAGATATTACATAGTTGTTGCTTAAGCTATTTTTATTGCCTAATTCGTTTTTATATACTTTAAAGCGGTAGCCATCATAACGGTTCAATCCATCGGAAGTGCCAAACCACAACATCCCTTGTTTGTCTTGAATGACACAATTGATGGTGTTTTGAGGAAGCCCCTCCGCAGAGGTTAAGTTTTTGAACTTAATGTTTTGGGTGGGAGACTGAGCTTGTACCGAAAAGTTTGATATTATTAAAATAAAGCAACATATATAAAAGATATGCTTCATGCCGATGATTAAAACAAAAATTGGTAAATAACCTTGATGCGTTCAATTGTACTATACACTTTTGGAGTATCTACAAAAAAGCTTGGGGATTGTTTGGCCTACCATTGGGTAGACTGGACAATATTTGCTTATGATATATGATCAGCCTATAAAACCATATGTTTTATGAGTATAATAGTTTGACCAAAAAGCGATTCTGTATGATCATCTCCAATAGACAAAATGCTTCTTTTTATATAGAAAAACAAGCGTACAGAAGGGAATATTCTATAAAAAAACGAGTGAATTTTTTGGTTGAGATAAATGAAAAATTTCTATAAACGAATGCCCATGACCAGTACATCGTCGGTTTGTTGGTATTTATCAGTTACCCAAGCATCAAACTCCTGTTTTATTCTGGTTTTTTGCTCTTGCATAGGCAAATTACTGATAGACAATAAAAAGCTACGAAACCTTTTAGTCATGTATTTTCGCCCCTGATTCCCTCCAAACTGATCCTGAAAACCGTCCGAAAACATATAAATTACATCATCGGGTTGGGTTTCGAATACGTGGAGTTGGTAATCGCGATTAGACTTGTAGTGAGCACTGCCTACAGGATAAATAGAGCCTTTTAGACGGAAGACATCTCCCCGACGTACCAACAAGATTGAATTTTTGGCCCCGGAAAAATATAGCTTTTGATGGGTTTCGTCAATGGTAATCACGGTCATGTCCATCCCATCATCGGTTTTTTCTTCGCTCTGGCTTTGTAAGGTAGCTCTTACTTTTTTGTCGAGTTGTTTCAGTATCATGCTGGGTTTGTGCACGCATTGGTCATTGACGATCTCATTGAGCAAGTCGTTGCCCATGATGGTCATAAATGCCCCTGGTACCCCATGACCAGTACAATCGGCAGCGACCACTATCTTGATGTCAAGCATCGGCAAATGGCTGCTTCCATTGTTACTGCTAATGCCATCGTTGAATAGCCAGTCCTGGTTACAAGTGGCTTCTGAATACCAATAGAAATCACCACTTACGATATCGCGTGCCTGCAAAAATATAAAGGCATCCTTGAACTTTTCTTCAATCCGCTGCTGACTTCCCAGAATAGCTTTTTGGATGCGCTTAGCATATTGAATACTATCCGTAATATTTTTGTTTTGGAGCTGCAATTGCTCATTTTTCTTTTCAATCTCGTTGTTCTTTTGGGTCACCTCTATGGTACGCTCCTCTACTTTTTTCTCCAGGTTGGCCGATAGATCTTCTACAAATAAGAAAGCTCGGGAAAAGCGGCGGGCAATAATCAAAAACTGTAAGGACAAGAAAATAGAAAACGCCAGTGGAAGTAACTCTATTCCTCCCAGCCCTAAAAAGTCATTTCCTGTGAAGGTCAATATAGCGTCGTGTCCACCTGCCAATACCATGGTTAAGATTCCCAACATCTGAAACAATGATTCTTGTTTACGCTTAATCGCCGCTAATATGATGGCGAAGAATAGGTAAGCAATGAAAATTCCAAAAATTGGTTGGTAGAAAAGTATAGTGCTTGTAAATATTACTGGGCTAACTACCAGAATAAAAGTGGTATATATTGTCGTGACAATGAGCGCAACTCTGATAGCTTTTTTACTTACAATAGGGATCGTCTTGTTAAAAAAGAAGCTTACCTTGTCAGGAAACAGGGATTGTATGTAGAGCAAGGCAATAGGAGGGAGCCAAAAGGTAGTGCCGTAATAAACCTTACTTTGGATCGCAAAATTGAATAGGTTTGAGTGTGCAGTGAGGTATTCGTATATGTAATGATTTCCAAATACAATTAGTCTTATGGCAATCAAAATGCTGATGATGCCAAAGTAGAGTGTAGATTTATTCTTACGACGAAACGAGAACAAGACAAAATGATATAACCCCATAGCCAACAGTATGCCCAGCCACATCATGGTCCAGCTATACTGTAAAGAAGTGCTTTCCAATAATTCACCATAATAGCCGATCTTAAAAGGTTGCATTAACCCAGCTACAAAAATGTCATGGTTGGCGACTTGTATTACCAAATGTACTTCTTGTTGTTTGGGTTCTATCTCTACCAGTGTTTCTAAAATACGATTTTCATAGTTTGCGTAATCTTTGGCTATGATGCCTGAGGTATGGATTAAGTCATCATTGACCCATACCTTAGTAGCCGACCATATCTTGGGAATGAAAATCCCCAAACGCATATTGGTAGGTTTGGGTAGTTTGATGCGGACACAGTAAGTAGCATACCCATGGGGAGGCAAGTTTTTACCCTCAACCTCGTAATTAGTCCAGGTGCTGGGTACTTTTACAAATTGAGATTTGGGTAGTTTTACCTGGCTTTTGCCAAATTGAGTGGGATCGGCCAGAGTGTTCCAATAAAATTCCCATTCACCGTTGAGTTTTAAGATTCTATTTCCTTCAAAATTCCATTGAGACAAGTCAATTTGGCCATTTTTTACGGTAGGAGGCGGCGTGGTGTTAGATTTACACCCAACAATGCACACACAACTGAAGAAAACAATAATATGTAATAGTATAGATTTCATTTTAGGGGATACTTTTGCCGCTATGGAGCAAAAATATTATTAAAGGGATGTTGCTTACCTAAATTTTGTACTTTTTTGTCTAGTAAATCACAAATAGAACAAAAAGAATGCGCTTTTCATTTCTTTTGCTAGAAATAAACTTGTTAAATTTTTTACACGTCTCAAGTCATCAGCCTGACATTTGGTCAAAAGAATAAGTAAATATTTTGATTTACAGTGATTTATGATTGTTCGTTTTTTTAAACGCTTGTAGTAAGCTTTCCCGAAAGGGCATTTGTTTTACCCGTTGGTAGCGCTTACAACTTGTACAGGGGATATCATCACGTGCGGGTTTTTCTCCCAATACCATTTGCTTGGCATATTGGTAGCGTTCACTCTGGAGGCATTTGTTGAGCCCTTGCTCAAACACATTCCCAAAATCTCCAAAAAAATTGACACAGCACCCCAGCAGTTTACCATCCCAATTGATTTGGGGCGAAGTCCAAAGTTGCAAACAAGCTGGAGAGTACAAATGATTGCGTTGCTTTTCATAATCCTCGACAGTAGCTACCCCCAGGCCACTTTCCTGCGCTACATAGTCTTTGTTTTTTACTGCGTACTTTTTTGTTTTGTAATTGAGTTTAGGTTTAAAGCTCATACCTAATTCAGCCGCCATTTGCCGAGCCTTGGGGAGTTCATGTTCATTGTGCCCAAAAATGATGAACTGCCATTTCATTTTAGGATATTTGGAGCCATAATATTGTTTGTAGTGGTTAATGCGGCGAATGTTACGAATGACTTGCTCAAAGCTGCCTCCTACCCGGTATATTTGGTAAGTCTCTTCGCTGGCACCATCTATTGACACTTTCATGCGGCCAAAGCGATACTTTACCAGGGCTTCTATTACTTCTTCTTTGATGTTGTTCAGGTTTACTCCATTGCCCGCGGTAAGGGTAACTCCTTGTTGGTAGGCATACGCCAAAATATCTTTGATTTCGGGATTGAGAAATATTTCCCCATAGTTGGAAAGCTCAATTGCTCGAATATAAGGGTGCTTGTCTACAAACTGCTTGAAATCTGCCAACTTCAAATGCCCCCAGCCTACCACGGTTTCGTTGCGGTGTTTACCAATCCCAGTTAAACAAAGCGGACATTTCAATTGGCACTTACTGGAACCTTCCAGGCGTACCTCCCAGCCAAAAGTAGTAATACGAGAAAAACGGAGTAGCTTATGTTTCAGTAATTGATACTTGATCCAATGGGTAAGCCTCATATAAATTGGGTAGTAGTTTGAGTGTAGATTTAAAATTAGCCTTTAAGTTTATCCTTTGGGCTAAAGTTAGAAAAGGAAATGAGATAAAGAAAACCCTCTAAGTAAAAAATAGGATATCAGAAAGTAGTGAAATGGTAAGAGATGGGGTAGGGACAAAAAAAAACTTGAGGGA
>DMXI01000097.1 GCA_003483885.1 Microscillaceae bacterium | reverse complement strand
TTTAGTCCATAGTCGATAGTCCACAGTCCATAGTTTTTTGGTTCGTAGTCAGAAGCTTATTAAGTGAAAAGTTAGCGCGAAGCGAGGTTTAGGAGCAAGGACCAGACCAGGGAACAAGGGCGGCGCAAAGCGAAGAGAAGAACAGGGAGCAAGAAGACGCGAAGCGGATATAATTGATCAATTCATAATTCATAATTGACTATCATATTTGCAAATTCAATAATTAATCATCGCATCGCGGAACAATAGAACAATTTAACAATAAGCGCAGCGTAACAATAGAACAATAAAAAAATTAATAATTCATCAATTCATAACTCATAATTGAACATTAAGAAATGTCAGTAATCATTATTCTTATCATTGCAAGTATTGTGGTAGCCGGAGGGTTTCTGGCAGCCTTTATTTGGTCAGTCAAAAGCGGCCAATACGATGACACCTATTCGCCTAGTGTGCGTATTTTGTTTGAAGATACCACCCCCGCTAAGAAGTCTACTAAGGTAGAGGAATCAAAAAACAACCTTACAGTGGGGTAACCATTGGGTAATCTTGATTTTTTCTGCATCAGCAATGGGGTTTCCGGTTAATTGCAGGGTTTTCAATGCAGTGAGCTGTTGTATTTCGGGTGGCAAATACGTGAGCTGGTTATTCCTCAAATCCAGGGTATAGAGCGAACTCAGTTGCCCAATACTTTTGGGCAAGGTAGTCAGTTGATTATGGTCGGCATTGAGCACCCGCAGGCTTCGCAATTGTCCAATTTCCATTGGGAGTGTGGTCAAACCATTGTGTCCAATGATTAAGCCCGCTAAGGCAGTCAAGCCTCCAATTTCAGCCGGAAGTGTCGTTAATTGGTTCTTAATCAAATTGAGATGGGTAAGTTTGGTCAATGCACCGATGGTGGCAGGTATATTTTTCAATTGATTCCAACCCAATTCTAAATGAGTAAGTTGAGACAAATTCCCCAGCATTTCGGGCAATTCTGTCAAATGATTATCGGTCATCTTGAGCGTCTCTAACCGAGGAAGTGCACCTATTTCTATCGGGAAATAGGTCAAATTGGTAGTATCCAGTGAAAGTCTTTTGAGGTATTGGAGCTGGCCAATTTCGGGAGGAACTTCATCCAACATCACCTCAAACACTTCGAGTGCTTTCAAATTAGTGAGCTTGGCAATTTGAGGCGGAATTTCGTCTATCTCGTCAAACTCTAATACTAACTCATCCAAATTTTCAAAATAGGCTTGCTCTAGGTCGTTTTCTAAACATAAAAATAAGTAAAAGCGAAGTTCTTTGGCTACTTCTTCGCTGTATTTGCCTGCCAAACCTTTGCACAACTGGAAAGCTAACTTGATGTTGGCTTCGCTTTCGCTACGCAGCAGGGTTAAAATCTTAGTGTCATCGCCTGAAATGTCTTTCATAATATGTAATTTACTCAAGTTACGCAGTTGTTCAACGTTCATTTAATATCTAAAGTTAAATCACGTATTTTAGAAGAGCCGTAATTTAAGCAAACGATATGGAAAGCAAAGAAAAAGAAAATCTCCAACGCTTACTATTGAGCGACGATGAGGCCAATGTATTGATAGGAATTCAACTTTTAGGAAATCTAGAACCAGACGAAGACTTATGGGCCATTGTGTTATATTTACTGGTAAGTCAAGCCAGAAGTACCGTCGTTTTCAACAGTGCCTGGGAGTTGGTCAGCGACCGGATAGTGATGAACCCTGTACCACCCACACACCCCTTGGCTCCATATTTTTTTGTAGCATCTACGTCTGGCGTAAGCCATATTCTCAAGGCAATCGTAGCATTTAAGGCACACTTTCCTACCAATTTACAAATGTGTATATCACTATTGATCAATCGGTCTAATGCTGATGCTGATCTTATTCGATACCTGCTCTTTTGCCAGGAATATCACTTAAATCTTGCTGACATAAGTATAATCCAACAAAAGTACAATATTAGAATTTACAATTGCTTTGCATTACCATCTCATGTGCTGCAATCTTTAAAAATGTTGCCGAAACTAAGAGATTTGACGATTGCCTGCAAAACGCCATTTGAGTTTCCGAATGATCCAACCGTTTTTCGCAATTTAAAGGAACTTCGGGTATCATATCAACCATGGAAAGTATTTCCTGTGGGAATTACCAGTATTTCAAACCTAGAGAAACTGATCTTGAACACAATGCCTTTGCAAAATATTGATGATAACTTAGGAGCATTGTCTCAAATGGTGGAGTTAACGATTTCGAACACTCAAATAACCCAAATCCCGGCTAGCATTGGTTTGCTACAAAAACTCAGACATCTTAAAATAACCCAGGGGCAGATAAACGACTTACCCGATGCATTAGGACTTTGTCAACAACTCTCGTATTTAAATGTGAGTCATCACAAGATCGATAGCTTCCCACAAACGCTGACCAACTTGCGAAACCTGTCTTATATTGATCTTAGTCATAATCAATTGACACAATTGCCAGAGAATTTGAGCGACCTTGAAAAACTATCTCACTTACACCTGGAAAACAATCAACTCAAGAAATTACCCGCAAGCATTACGCAACTGGCAAACATAAAAGATTTGGCATTGAAAAATAACCAGCTACAGGAATTACCAGAAGATATTGGGAAGTTAAGTAATCTAAAAGAGTTAAAAGTCAGGAATAATCAACTCGAAAAGCTACCAGCCAGTATTGATCAATTGGTCTTGCTTGAGGAACTAGTATTAAAAAACAACCAATTACAAACCTTGCCTGTTTCTCTGAAAAACTTAAAACGTTTAAGAAATATCAATCTAAACGCCAACAAATTTGACCAGCTACCTGCCGGACTTGTTGATTTGAAACAATTACAGGATCTCAGCATTTGCAAAAACCGTTTAGTGTCATTGCCTGACGCTATTGGTCAGGTAAAAGATTTACGTATTTTAAACCTGAACGAAAATAATATGAGTGAACTTCCTGACAGTATCGAAAATCTACCTTTACTCTCAAGTTTGTTTGTAGCGAAAAACAAGCTTACCAAGTTTCCTGAAAGCTTATGCAAAGTCAAAAGCTTAATGAATCTTGACCTAAGTAATAATCAACTCACCGAGTTGCCAGAGGATTTTGGCTTGTTAGAGAATCTGGCAATCTTATACCTTCATGGAAATAATATTACCCACCTGCCTAAAAGCTTTAAACAGCTCAAAAACTTGCATCACCTTACCCTTGATCATAACCAGCTGAAGGAATTTCCTATGGCCGATTTGAAGAGTATGACAAGGTTAAGAAAACTATCTATTACTCATAATCAAATTCAAGCGTTGCCAGAGGCTATAGAGGGTTTACCACAGCTTTTTGAGCTAAATCTTGCCCACAACTCCATTACTCATTTGCCCCAGGCTTGTAATCAATGGCTTCAGTTGAGAAAACTAAACCTCAATAATAATCAGATGAAAAGCCTGGACTTGGAAAACTTCACTTATTTACGTTGGGTATCAGCGCATTACAATCAACTTACGCTGGACTCCATTAACCCCTTGCTTTCAAAAAGTTTGGAGATACTCATGCTTAAGGGCAATCCCTTTACCAAGGCAGATAAAAAGATACTACAAAAGCAGTTTAAGAAAATTATTGGCAAACGAGTAAACGTCATGTTATAGGGGCGTCAGTAGTCGCGGCTTCTTTTTGTTCAGAGGCAGTTTTCTTTTTCAAAATACCCGAAGATAACAAGGTAACCACTACCCCAATCAAAAACACTGTGGCAAACATAATGAAGGATTGAAACGCCCAATTATTATATAGTGGATCAGCAAAAGTGGCCTTGAGTTCGCTTATCTGCTTGGCTTTTTCTTCAGCAGTAGCCTTGCTCTTTTCTATTTTCTCAATAAAATGCTGCTGGTATTTGGTCATAAACTCTGGGTCGATTTTGGTATAAAAGAAATACACATAAAAAGAAAACAGCATTCCAGCCACCGTACTAATCGATAATCCTACTTTGAAACCTTGCTGAAAACTAATAGAGCCATTGTTGTATTTATCACGGTAATGCTTGATCCCCAGATAAACCGCCAATAGCGATAAAATCATAGACGCATACCCAAATACTTCGCCCAAGTCATAGTTATTATCTTTGTCCCAAAGTGGGATAGTAGCAAAATGTAGAATGGTCATTACGGCTCCGCCAATAAGTCCATAGATAAGAATATTTCTAGCCATCATTGTGTAAGTTTAAATTTTGTAAAAAGATTAAAAATGGTTATATGGTTGGTTTTTTAGTGGCTTGGTCAATTAGTACCTCAGCCATTTATTTCATCAAGTGTTGTTGATTATTGCGTAGTACTAATATCGTCGTTGGTAAAAGCTCCGTGTACTGGTGGTTCCCAAAGTTCTATTTTATTGCCTTCTTCGTCCATAATGTGCACAAACTTGCCGTATTCATATTCCACAATTTCGTCTACTACATTTACTCCGTTTTCTTTGAGCTGGGCCACCAAGCCTTCTATATTTTGTACCCGATAGTTGATCATAAATTCCTTTTTAGAAGGATCAAAATAATCGGTGTTGGCCTCAAAAGGACTCCATTGTAAGAAATTGACTTCGTCAGGATTGTCGATGTTTCTGGACGAAAACATGGTTCCGTGTTGATCGGTGTTCAATCCCAGATTTTTTTGGTACCATTCCTTGGTAGCTTTAGGGTCTTGAGAGCGAAAAAAGATACCGCCAATCCCAACCACTTTAGGTGTTTTATTATCCATTATATTTTTCGTTTGTGATGATTTGATTTATCACAAAGGAAGGAAGTTGAGAGGAGAATTTAGTCATCCTAAAGTATGATTTTGGCCTAAACTTTCGAAATCACCCTAAAGTATGAGTAAGTTTAAACAATGATTTTCAGCTCTTTAGCTTTAGACACTGCTTGAGTACGACGGCGAACCCCTAATTTGCTGTAAATATTGGCGGTGTGGGTTTTGATGGTATTAATAGAGACAAAAAGCTTTTCGGCGATCTCTTGGTTGGAATAGCCTTCGGCAATAAAACTCAACACTTCTAGTTCGCGCTGGCTCAAGCCAATGGCTTCGAGTTGATCTAAGGAAGGAGCTGGGGTGGATACTGGCGCCACTGCTGGCTCGGTGACTGGACTGGTTGGAGTTGTTTCGGGGGTAGCGACTGATTGTTTTTTGCGAAGAAAATTGCCCACCAGTAAGCCTGCTACCAAAAACAACATGGCCACAATCCCCAAATAGGCATCGAGAGAAATACGGTAAGAAAAATAACTGTATTCTATGAGCTTAAAAACAATCAAAGCTCCCGTAAGTGCTAATCCATATATGAGGATTGTTTTTTTCATATATCCTCAATTTAAACAGGATTTGGTATTACTGCAAGTGTTACAACCAATCTTACGTCTATAGAGAAAGTATAGAAACTCAAACCCCGCCTTTTACAAGACAGGGTTTGGGTATTCATCACAAAGCTCAAGTGATTATTTCTTCACTATAAATTTCTTCCGAACGAGCTTGTTTCCAGTATCAACTTCCAGTATATACATACCCGCAGGTAATTGATTAATATTTAATTGGTTGTTTGCCAATTTGCCTTGACGTACCTTTTGCCCTGCATTATTTTTTATAGTAAAAGCCTTATTTTTATAAATGCTGTTTTTAATATACAATACATTGCCTTTGACAGGGTTAGGGTAAAGCACCAAATCATCCCCATCAACCAATACCTGTTTGGTTTCTCTTGCTGATGATTTGCTACCAATATTAATCGTATAATCCTCCACTTCACCATAAGTAAAGGTTTCACAAGAAGTGGGTATGCCATTGTATTTCATAGAAACCCGCATACGGGTATTGCCTACTAAAGCGGTGGCTGGAATACTAATAGTACCTGACACGGGAGTACTTTGAGTAGCTGCTTGAGTAAGCACCAGGTCTCCTACATCTGTAAAGTCTCCATTTTGGTTAAAATCAATCCAAACGGCGTATCCTTCACTATATACTGTCCCCGTCCAGGCAGGGGTGATTGTAATCGTGACATTGCTCCCTTTAGCAACATTGGTAGACTGGGCCGTAAAATCTCCATATCCCGCATTTACCCCTGAGGTATTATCAATGCTTCCAAACTGCACCCGATTGATGTATTCATCGTTGACGTTGTTTCCCTTAGAAGCGCAATAAGAAGGTGCGGGAGTAACGCCTGCAGTCTCTACCCTTATATGATCAATGGCAATGTCGCTTTGCCAGCCATTATTGCCCGAGCCCGTGGTAGCTGTAAATCTAAAAGATACATTGCTCCCTGCATAAGGTGTTAAATCAACGGATTCACTGATCCAGCTATTTCCCTGATTCCCTGTTTTGGTAAATGCCTGGGTCCAGGTACTTCCATTATTGGTACTTACTTCCAGCTTTAGGTTATTTACCTGAGAGCCATACATATGATAGTCAAACTTGAACGTAGGATTGGTCAGTGCCGAAATATCAAAACAAGGACTGTTGAATCTTGCTACCTTGTTAGGATACCCAGTACCATTGCCCGATGCTTCTACATACATATAAAAAGTACCATCGCTGCCACTACCTGGCCCTGTGTTGCTAGATGGAGTCCCTCCTGAGTCACGCGTCCAGTCAATATCATCGCCAGAAGTGGCATTGGTCCAGAGTCCCAATCCGCTTTCAAAGCTTTCGCTATAAGGAAAACTATTGACTCCACTACAAGCAGAAACATCGATTGTAGTAAAATTTATTGAGGTACTATAAGGAGAATTAACACCTCCTGTACAACTACTCCTTACTTGAGCCTCATATTGGGTGTTAGAAGCCAAACCGCTAATGGTTACAGTATTGGTACTCGAGGATATTGTTGCCCAGGTGGCAGTGCCTGCCGCTCGATAACGTACATTGTAACTAGTGGCACCATTGGCTGTCCATTGCAAAGTAGCCGAAGTAGTTTGTACATTAGAAGCTGCCAAGCCCGCAGGAGCTGTTCCGGCCAATGGCGTAAGTTGTACATTTCTCACCACTGTAGTATAATCTGCGACAGTCACTCCGGTAAGCGTGACTGGTTGGTAGCAATCTGCTTCAAATAAAATATTGTACGTTCCGGCTTTTACCGGGCGGTAATAATCCCCGTGGGGCAGCTCAGTGGGTACCCAAGATTCATAAGCAGCCTTACCTACAATGGTAACCTTTGCCTGAATAGGTTGATTGGTTATGGCATCAGTCACCACTCCTCTTATCCCATATTGTACTTGTTTCAACAAAGATAGTAACGCTTCCCGGTTGTAGTTCCAGTAATTGACCAATTGATTGGCAGCAGGCGTTTTCGCGTTGGATAATTCAACTGTTACTTCTCGTCCTTTTTTGAAATAAATTTGCCAATCTTGCCTCCCACCTTGTACTTCGTACCAGGCAAAACCATTGGTAATACCATTGTTCAAATCATCAAAATATCCCGCTGGGCTGTTAACCTGGCAATGATCTCGGTACTCTTCCGAAATATGCACAAAATAGTCCTTGTCAGGATGATCGCCCGCATAAGTGTCCCAAGGGTAATTGATAAGCTCTATACCACCGTGAAAATTGGCCGATAATACAAAGTGCTTGGTGTTCGCAAAGTTCATAAACGCAATGGTTTCTACTTGATGAGCATTGCCATCAGGGTTTGTGCCATCGTCAGGATCGGGGTAGTTACGATTAAGGTCTACGTTGTTGGCGTTTCCACGAGTGGCACCAGCTACTGAGGTGTTATTAGCGCTTCCCCGATAGGTTCCATCTGGATTGGCCAATGGGTTGATCCAAACTTCACTGTTATCCAACAGGCTTTTGATTTCGGCATGTCTGGGATGGCCAGCGTCATTGTAAGCAGTGAGCAGATAATCAATCAAATTGAGCATCATAGGATAGCCCGCAATTTCGTCGCCATGCATAGAGGATGTAAACATGACTCTAGGCTCTTGCTCGTCTGCATTGACATTGTCTGAGAGCTTGACAAAAAGCAATGATTTGTCTCCCTGAGTGGTAGCGCCTATGTTTTCGAGCTTGCACAACGAGGGGTGATTAGCCGCAAAGGCATTCATCATAGCTTCATAATCGGCATAGGTTGGATAAGCCGTCAGTGGAAATGTAGCCGCCCTGTTCTTCAAATCAGACGTCATAGTCCGATACCCCACCACATTATCCTTAGCCGATACCTTGAAGGGGATATTTTTTTGAAGAAAAGCAGCAAATTGAAACTTATCAGCCATTACTTTGACAACTTTGGTGTCGTCGTCATAATGGACAATGGCTAATTGCTTGGTAATGGTACTGAGTTGTGATTTTTGTTGAATGACAAAAGTAAAGATGACCTCGCCTTTGGCTTTTAAATACTCCTGAGCGAGTGTTTTGTCGTTTTTTTGGGCAAAAAGGGTCCCGTTCATGATATAACATATCATGAAAGTCATTAGAAGGACTTTTTTCATTTTGTTAAGGGTTGTTAGTATAATTATGTAATATAATAATTGGCGTAACTTACTATAAATTTTATAATTATACTGTGAACAAAGAAAAAAACCGAAAATAATATGGCGAAATAGTCGTATAACCGAGTGGTCGTTCGCTCTATGAGGAAAGCTCAGGTATTGATTGATATGACAATGTAAGAGAGAAGACAGTATTTGGTTTTGAACTCCCTCCAATTTGTGGGTCTTACCGAAGGGAGACCCACAAAAGCCACTCGAGAGCTGGAAGTCGTTTTATCACAAAATAAGCGTGGTTCCAAAAAGTGGTTCCATTACCTTTGGTCTCCTTTCGGTAAGACCAAAGGCCAGAAAGATTTCAAAAAATAGTCAGGTCTGTAGTAAAAGATCACCCCTCAAGACCTACCCTAATAAGTTTTGGTCATGCTATTAGGAATTACCAGGGTATAATCAGCCAACTGTTGATTTTTTTTAGAGAGCTCATCTATATTTTTCTGACTTACCGAAGCAATGGTCACAATCTTTAGTTTTTTGCGCTTTTGCTTGAGATACCACCCAATGCCTTCAAAGTTGTTAGAGTGATAAGTGCCATTGTAATGCACCAGAGTTTGATCTTTTTTGAGGTTTTTCAAAATAAAATGGGCCATTGTAGCATCTTTTAAGGCTTGAGCTTTGGCAAAGTTTTCGGGTTTCATTCTCATACTACCATGTCCTCCTCCATGCATTCCTCCCATCATCTTGATCATATTGGCATACCCAGGCAAGGTAAGGTCTATCTTAAATGGTAAAGGAGCCATCCATTTTTTTGCCTCAGGCGAAAGTTTTTCCAATGCTTCTACCCCTTGACGAGACACCAAACTGGCGTAACGCCGAGGCACATTGGTAGCCACAAACGTAAGCTGGTTTTGGCGAGCCAACGCTACCAACGGACGATAGTCGGTTTTGTAGTTGGGCCATAAGCGAGCATCAGCCTCAAAGTTTTTCCGGCTAATCGTCTTTTGTAGGTATTCGCTCAACACTACTTGATTATCTGCCTCAAACATTTCGGCGCCTAACAGTAGGTTTTGCTTTTTGGTTTTATGCAAATCTTTGGTTACTTCCAGTTGTAGCCAATGACTAATGGGGTTATTGTGCAATTCACCAAAAAGCACCACATCTGCATTTTGGAGATCTGCAAGCATTTTTTCGTAGGTAGTTTTTTTTCCAGCTTTGTCAAATAATTGATAAGCCTGTTTGGCTGGGGCAAACGCCACCAATGCCGTGATTATTAATCCTGATATAATGTGGGTAAAACGCATATTTTCGTCGTTATGGTGCAAAATTCTAAACTAACAGTCATTGTTTGATAAGCGATGATTTTTCCTCAAAAATGATTCATCACCTACCCCGCCTGACCAAAACAAATGTAATAATTTTTAAACTTATAGTAATACACTTGATGAGGCTTCATTTTCCCGTTGTCTTGTCGTATATAAGCTTGTAATGTACCATTTTGTTCTAGTTTAAATGGATCAATAATCAAGTCTCGATTAAAGAAAAGCTGCCGTTTAGAATGTATCTTGTACAGGGTTTCTTTGGCACTCCAGTAAACGGTTAGTTTCTCCAAATCCCCGTTTACAGCCTGTTGTTCTTCTTGCGAAAGCACCCGATGAGAAATTTTGAGTAGTTTTTCCCGAATCATTTCTACATCAATGCCTACTGGCTTGGATTGATGCACAATGCCTACTGCGTAGCGGTCGGTATGAGAAAGTGAAATATTGTAGGAAGCATCTGAAAGGTAGGGCTTATTGTTGGCATCTTTGAGTATGCCAAAATACTCTTCTTGTTTTTGTTCCAAAATTTGTTTGATCACCAAGCGGGCAGCGGCCGATTCACACCTTTTTTTCTCATGTTCAATGTATTTTAAATAACTAGCCTCTGAGGCTCGGGGGGAAAGCAAATTTACTAATTCCTGAGAGTTTTCTTCAATCTCCCAAATTCCCCAACTGCACTGAGGACCTTTATGCTCAATATGTATCAGCGGCATTGCATACTTATTTGTGGTAATTGCCTGACAGGCAATGTCTAATGAATGTGTGGTTAATGCTAGTTGTGATAATCTACGAGCAATTTACAGAAAAAAAGTTAGACTAATAATTTGTAGCGGATTTGAGTGCGATTTTCTCCTTCTAAAAAGTCATTCACAGAAATTAAAGCTTGTGAGCAATTTGTTAAGTCTGAGTCAAGAGCATTTTGGCTACGGAAGCGATTTTTCTCCTAAAAGTCGAGATGACTTCCTATTCTAAGTTAAACTTTAAGGAACCTTATCCTCAAAAATTATTTTTAAACAAGGAGGAAATTAAATGTCTTTTATAACTAGAAGTTGGGTTGGTTTTAGAACAATCATTTTTACCCAACACTTCTACCTAGATAAACCAGTATTTTAATACTTTTGATTATGAGCAAAATAGAAGTATCCAAAATATCTACTTTGACCGGACATCGCGACTGTGTATACGCTCTGGCTCCCAGCCAGCAGTCCAATATCTTTTTCTCTGCCGATGGCAATGGTTTGGTGGCTCGTTGGGATTTGGCCAAGCCCGAAATTGGTGATATGGTAGCCAAGGTACAAAACTCGGTATATGCCCTGCACTATTTAGAAGCCAACGACCAGTTATTGGTAGGACATAATTTTGAGGGACTACACTTGATCGATTTGGCCTCCAAAACTGAGGTGAAGTCTATTAAATTGACAGGTAGTCAAATATTTGATATTCAAAGCATTGGTAATTTAATTTTGGCAGCATGCGGCGACGGAGTAGTGATTGCCCTGGATTTTGACAACTGGGCCGTACGCAAACATCTCAAAGCCTCTGATAAAAGCGCTCGGGTAATAGCCGTGCATCCCGATCAGAAAAGCTTTGCGGTAGGCTACAGTGATCATCAGGTTCGCGTGTTTGACACCGAATCGTTGGATTTACTCCATACCATACCCGCTCATCAAAATTCGGTATTTGCATTGCGTTACTCGCCCGATGGAGCTTTTTTGCTCAGTGGCAGCCGTGATGCCCACCTCAAAGTATGGGATGTAGCTCAGGATTATCAACTACACGAATCGGTAGTAGCCCATATGTATGCTCTCAACTCCATTGCGTTTAGCCCCGATGGTCGGTATTTCATCACCGGAAGCATGGACAAGTCTATCAAAGTATGGGAAACGGCCACTTTTAAACTACGCAAAGTCATAGATAGAGCCCGCCACGCTGGTCATGGTACGTCGGTCAATAAATTGTGGTGGTCGCCTTATCAAAACTATATTGTTTCGGGAAGCGATGATCGAACTGTGTCGGTTTGGAGTTTGAAATTTCCATAATTTGCGTTAACTTGCTAATTATCAAGGTGTGAAAGATGCTTTTTTTTCGCCTTCATGGGTAACTTTTAGGCAACCAAAACTACTGAATTATGAAAATTACTCCCATCGAAATTAAAAAGAAAGACTTCGCTAAGCAGAAGGGCTTTATGAAGAAGGGCTACGACAAAGAAGATGTAAGCCGTTTTTTAGAGTTTTTGGCTGAGCACTGGGAAAAAATCCTGGACGAAAACAAAGAATCCAGTATCAAGATTCAATACTTAGAGAAAGAAATTAGCACTTCTCGCGAAAACGAAGATGCGTTGTTCAAAACGCTTAAAACCGCAGAAGAAGCTGGAGCCAATCTGGTAGACCAAGCCCGCCGTTCGGCAGAGCTTAAGGTACAAGAGGCCCAAATCAAATCCGATGTAATCATCAAAGAGGCTCAAAATCAAGCTCGTGTCATTGTACAAAAAGCCAATGCCCGCGCCCGCAATGTATTGGACGAAATGCTTGAGGAGCTACGCGACCGAGAAAGAGATTATAAGGCGCTGGAGACCTATCGTGATAATTTATTGTTGGAGATTAGAACTTATATCAACGAATCGCTTGAGAAAATTGATCGTTTGGAGTCTAAAACTTCCAGTGATTATTTCAAAGAAAAAATTGCCGAGGCGCAACAGATTCTAGAAGAAAAGCAAGAATTGCTCGACCTAGAGAAAGCCAAGGTTCTACAAGACGATGATGATGAAATCGAAAATACGGAGGTAGAAGCCGATGTAAGTGAAAACGGCAGTACCGAAGAGGAATCTTTCTTTGACAAAATCGGCTAAAAAAACATTTAAAGTTACATGGGGCAGCATCTGCCCGCTTATTTATTTGGTTGAAACAAAACTAAAAGTTTTATTCGCGTTTTTGATGTCTGACATTCAGGTCAACTAACGTTAATTCTTTTTATTGTATGGGCTTTATCTCATTAGAAGGTCTCGAGTTTTTCTCTTACCACGGAGTATACAAAGAGGAACAAACCATTGGTAACAAATACCGGGTAGACATAACCATAGAAACCGATTTTTCGGAAGCTGCGGCCGAAGATAAAATCTCAGGTACAGTGCATTATGGTGAGTTGTACAAAATCATTGAGGACATCATGAAACGCCCCTCCAAGCTCCTCGAAAACCTGGCCCACCGAGTGATAGAAGCTACTTATCAAAAATATCCCGACATTGCTTCGGTAGAAGTGAGCGTAGCCAAATACAACCCTCCCGTAGGTGGTGTGTGCAAATGGGCCAAGGTCAATTATAAGAAGTAGTTTTTTAGTCCATAGCGACTCAGTCGATAGTCCATAGTTTGATTTATTGATTTTTATGATTGAATAATCTTGTGTAAACAATGGACTATTGACCATCGACTAATAAAAATGCAAAAAAAACCACAAGCCATTCGTACCCAATATGTGGAGCAAGGCGTAGATGCCTATTATCAACAACACGGCAATACCTACGAAAACCCCCACTTTGCTCAAATCGCTACGCTGTTGGAAAACAACCAATCCCGTATTGATTATAGCCAAACATTGGATTTTTGCGCAGGAGGTGGAGAAGCGACGCAGGTTTTGCAAAAACTAGGGCACACCCAGCTCACGGGTTGCGATCCTTACACTTATGAACTGTACACCCAAAATACGCAATTGGATTGCCTGACTTACAATTTTCAAGAGGTAATTCAGGGGAAACTCAATGAAGCTTTTGCTTCTCAAAGATTTAGTAGCATTATTTGCAGTTTTGCCATGCATCTTTGCCCCGAAAAACAACTCTACCCACTGGTATTCAACCTTTTTCAACTGACAGCTCGACTCATAATCATTACTCCCCACAAACGCCCTATCCTAGAAGACATTGCGCAGGTTCACCTTGATTTTGAAGACTTTGCTTTGACCGAGCGAGGAAAAAAAGTAAAGTTGAAAAGCTATAGTTGGGAATAAAAAAAATCCGCTATCGGGAGATAGCGGATTCCAATATATTTCGATGATTTGGCACTTCAGAATTCACCATTGCTTAGTCTACCTCAATCACCACATCATCGGTCAAAGGATGGCCTACACAAGTAAGCACATATCCCTGCTCGATTTCTTTGGGCGAAAGTGCATCTTCTTCCTCCAGGTATACTTTACCCGAGGTACAACGCCCTAAGCAAGAAGTACAAATCCCACTTTGGCAAGAAAAAGGCAAGTCAATGTTATCGTCTAAAGCTGCATCCAAAATGCTTTCCTTAGGCTCCACGGTTACCTTGTGCTCTTCGCCACTGTATTTGATCGTAACTACTCGCTCCACAATACCTTCTACGTCGCTTCCAGCGCCTTTTTGGGCATCTTCCAAGCTTACGCCAAAGCTTTCTTTGCGTAGCTTATCCTGAGGCAGTTTATATTTGGTAAAAGCCAACTCAATTTGTTCCATCATTCCCGCTGGGCCACACATAAAGTACTCACGAGGCTTGAACAATTTTTTAGGCAGGCTTTTCAAAATCGTTTGTACCAAATCGGGGTTTAACATTCCTTTGTAGCCGCTCCAACCCGCAGGAGGATTCTCCAACACATGCACTACATTGAGCTGCTTGCCGTATTTGGCTTTTAGGTCTTCAATTTTTTGCTTGAAAATGATAGAGTTTTCGTCACGATTGGCATACACTAATGATACAATCGAGCTAGACTCAGTATTTAAGATACTTTGCATCAGAGACATCATAGGTGTAATACCACTACCTCCGGCAAATAACACGACGTGGCGTTTGTTTTTCTTGGTAATCTCGGTGGTAAACACCCCAGCAGGAGCCATTACCTCAATGGTATCACCTGCTTTTATATTGTCATTGATGTAGTTAGACACTTTGCCCCCTTCTACACGCTTTACTGTAACGGCAGGGTGGGCATCTATGCCAGGGGCGGTGCATAAAGAATACGCTCTGCGTACCGATTCACCCTCCAAATCAAAGATCAAGGTCAAAAACTGGCCTGATTTATACGTAATAGGTCCCGCTTCGGGGTTTTCAAAAATGACCGAAACCGCGTCCTGTGTTTCGTTGACTACATCTTTTACCTTAAGTTGATAATTATTCGAACTCATATATCAATTCAATTTCTCTGTTGCGACTCTAGGAACGTATTCTCAATAATTGTCTGTTTTCCTCTACTACCTGAATTGCTGTACTTCGTTATTTTTTTCGGAATAGCTCTGCTATTCCTACAAAAAATGCCTTGCCCAACAAATCATGCATGTGACTAAATCGAACACTTATTTTGAAAACGCTCCTTAATAACAAGCAAAATCCCGTAAGGGTTACAGATTTGCCCATATTTTGGCAAAACTACGGATTATTTTCCTTTTGTCCTTCTCTAGAAATCGATTGAAAAAGGCTCCACTGAAATACCAATGTTTGGTATCCTTGATTGACCAACATATTTTTTAACACAAAATACGAGTATATCATCACGCCATGAACTGGAACACTACCTATCATATTTATGAAGGCATTGCCTTGCTTTGGATTATGATTACCTGGGGAAGCATTGCTTTTAAAACCGCCCCTGCTTATGATGCCGATTTGCAATCCATCAATGGTACACTTAAACAAATATTAAGTAATGAAGACCAAAAACATTGTAATTGGCTGGAAAACTTATGCATAGATGTAGATCGCCAAGGTAATTCAAGAGAAGGTTTGGATCGTATCAAACGAGCCAATGAATTAGAGAACCGATTGAATCGGGTACACACCAAAATCAGAAACACCCGAAAGCAAATTGAACAAACTCAATCAGTCACAAACACGGTTTTGACTCCAGAAAAAGCCCAACAAATCGCACAACTCTTGAACACTCAAGTAAGTTGGATGAACACTGAGTTTAAAGATTTAAGTTTGAAGCATCCCTTTGAGCACATTGTAAAAACTGATCACCTCACGCATTTTACCAACACTACCAAAACAGCCGCCCAGTCCTTGTTATTGACTTATCAGCTGCAGTTGAAGGAATACGAATCAGAAGTATTGCGCAAACTGGGGGCCCAGGATTTTTCATTCTCGTATGGATGTGGTTTTACAGGTCCAAGTGTTATATCTCCTTCAAATACAATCCAGGTAGGTGATGATTATATAGCAGAAATATTTGACAATCATCAATTTCAGCGGATTTTTAGCCTAAAATATTTTGTAAACAACCAACTGCTTACAGATAGATATGAATCCTTTAAGTTTAAAACCCAAGGAGTTGGTCGCAAACATTTTAATATCACCGTTCAGTACCGAACATCACCTTTTGGCAGATTGAAAAGTGTCGAAAAGAACATTCCTTATACGGTACTTCCTAAATGATGAGACTATGAATTGGAAATTAATTTATCACCTCTACGAAGGCATTGCTGTATTACTCATTAGTGTTGCTTGGGGCGCAATGATTTTTGGTGCTCCACTGGCCAATAAAGCCGATTATCGATCGGTGAATATTCTATTGGAAAACTTGTTTGATCAAGCTTTCAAACAAAGTCAGGATAATCTGGAATTACTTTGTTTAGATGTAAAAAATCAAGGTAATTCTCGGGAAGGAAAAGAATGTATCCTGAGAGCTGAAGCGCTGAATGTGCGCCTTAATAAAGCCCACCAAAAGATTAATAAAATCAAAAACCAACTTGTGCATGGCAATGTAGCAGGTGAAGAATATGCTATCGAAGTTTTCAAGCAGCAGGTAAAATGGATAAAACAGGAATTCAAATATTTAGAGTTACCTCCAATTGCTGATATTAAATATCATGAATCTAATGATATACTTGGTGTACCTCACTATGCCACAAAATCCTTATTGCTCAGTTATCAAATCAAATTGGAAGAATACAAAGCTGCAGTGCTTTACAGATTGGGAGCGGGAGACCTCAGTATGATCCGTTGTAGGTTTGGTTGGTCGTTTTATATTATTGCTCACTCACGTGTGATACAAGTAGGTGATGAGTATAAAGCAGACATATTGGATGATCGCTTTAGTGATATATACGATGTAAAGTATTTTGCAAATAATCAAATACTTCAATACAGTAGTTTTGGGTTTGAGGCTAAGGGTAAAGGCAAGAAGTCCTTTAATCTCACCATTTTGTATCGTAATGGATACGATAATAAGCTGTATAGTATAGAAAAGAACATTCCTTATACTGTCATTTCTAAATGATGCAACGCAGGCAACGATTAAAATATAACATTCCTCATTGGTATGAGTTACTGGCTATTACGCTCAGTATAAACTTTCTAATGATGGCACTTTGGAAGCCTATGGAGCATTATGCATCCCATATGGCGAGCCTCCACCAATCTTTGGAGAAATTAAGAAAGACCCAAAAAAAGCAACTGGAAGAACATTGGCGAAAAACCATTGTACTCCCTATGAGTAAGGATGATCTGGGATATACAAAATACCAGCCTCAGCGGTATTGGCACCAGTTCTTTTGGAAAGTATTGGGGGAGATACAACAACATAAAAACTACCTGACCAATTACCCACTGGATAATCAGAAGGTAGTCGCAAGATATATGCTCCGTGAGCAAAATGGTTACAAACTCAAAACCCTATTAGATGGGTTAGTAGATAGCCTGGGAGTATATTTCAAGGATTATTACTTACCAAAGTTTCACAAATTTGCCGAAGGTAATGCGCATCATCCTTTTTACCACAACGATGCTTGGGCAAGGGCCAAAGATTTCCCTCATGCAAATTTTGAAAATGCTACAGTAGCTCAAGCATTGGCTCTACTCACCCAAAAACAAATGGTGGTATTGAGGTATGCAGGTTATGTATTGAAACATCTACAGCTGGACGACTACCCTACTTATCACCCTGGCTGGCTAAAGGGTATTCGGGTGATGGATCAAAGTACTCAGGTACAAGTGGGAGACACGCTCAAAGCCGATATGTTACTCAACATCCAGAATCGCCTGATTCCACGAGGGCAGGGATATTATGTTGAAGTAAACGATCAAATCATTTACCCCAAAGAACTTGAGGTACCAGTCCGTTTTCGGGTATTGGGGCAAGGCAAGCAACAATGGACTGGAAAATATCACTTTTGCTATTTTGACAAAGACACTACAGTGGTTTTCAAAACGCCTTATTGGGTAAAGTAAATAAGCATCAAACAACAGTAAATGAAAAACAAGCTACCTGATTTGTATGAGATGAGTGCAATTTTGATTGCCGCCATTTGCTTAGGGCTAGTGGCTTTCCAAAAGGAAAATCACTATCTCGCAGATGTTAACTCCTTGTACGTTACGCTGGAAACTGCCAAAAGCCACGCAATGTTAGACAATGATCACCCATTGATTAAGGAAGCAATCCAACAAATAAGCCAACAAGATCAGGGATACAGGTATGCACCTCGCTTGCAACAAATCAGACGTTTGTTACATAAGGCTTTGGGAGTGTTAGAAACACATAAAAAGCACTTAAAACAACATGCTTATGACGCTACTCAACCAGTAACCCAATACTTGATTCGTGAGCGAAACGGCTATACCATCCAGCGGGTATTAAACCAATACATAGATAGCCTCAATGAACACTACAAAGATTTGGCATCATACAAATTTCCCCAGATTGCCAGTGGTAACAAAGACCATCCCTTATATTCAAAGCAATGGGGGTTTGTGGAAAAAGATTTTGTACATACGGCCTTCGAGAACGCTACTGTAGCAGAGGCTTTAACCGTGATCACCCGAAAACAAACGATGGTATTATATTTTGCAAAGGACATCATCAAAAAACTAAACTATGGTTCTGTAAACGATCTCAATACCAGGTGGTTATCTATCGGTTTTTTAGGGCTTCCAGACGTTGTTTCTGTAGGGGATACGCTCAACCTCGAAATGTTTACTGGTTACTCGCTTCATCCTTATAGCTATCAGGCCGAAATCAACGGAAAACAAGTAAGGTTTATAGATGGCAAATATACCGAGATAGCATTCAAAACATCGGGTAAAGGCAAACAATACTGGACTGGAAGAATTCAATATTGTGACCAAGGGGTAGAGTACATTAAACACTTGAAAGTACCTTATTGGGTAAAGTAGTAAAAAATCATCTCCCTTAAATTTACTTTAGACCTGCCAGGTTTCGAAAACCTGGCAGGTCTGGAAATATTATTGGTTTAGTGTATATTACAAGACAGCTCTATTGCCTCACCTTCTCAAAATAAATATCTTTGGCGCGAGCACCCGATATTTTGCCGCCCACCACTTTGCCTTGTGCGTTTCTGACCAAAATAAGCCGCTGCAAAAAGAAACTATTGCCAATCAATACATCAGGTTGAAAAGGCGTAAACGTAATAGGTGCATTGCGGGCATGCAAGGCCGTCAACTTTCCTTTTTGTAAAACTAAGGTATAGCTGGTTTTGAGTTCAGGGCTGTAATATCTGCCAAGCAATGGCTTTAAATCCACGCTTTTTTCGTCAAAATCGACCATCGGAATGCGCTTGGCAATGTACTCAAAGTCTCCCTGCCAATAATGGAGTTGAGCGACGGGTTTTCCAGCTTGAGGGCGCGGAAATATAATTTTATATTCGCTCCCAGCTAGCATAAATGTGTTTGCTGAAATAGCTTTTAGTGGAATCAAGTCATCTTGGTTTGTGATTTTCAATTGCAAACCTGCTTTTGTTTGAGATACTGAAAAAATAAGTCCTGGTTGAATCTGGTAACTCCCTACACAAGCTTTTAAAAACGCTTTACTAGGTTTTACTTTTTTGCGACTCGTTACTTTTGCAGTCGTTTTGAGCTTTAAATACCAATCGGCAATTTGCTTGACGTAACGTATAATGTGTAATCCCGAAGCACGCGCATTGGAAAGTACGACAATAGAAAACTTCTTGGTTGGAAAACGCATCACATAAGCCCGATAGCTGGCAATACCTCCTCCATGAAATATGCATTCCAGACCCTTATAGTTTTTCACTTCTTGCCCCAGCGCATATCTTAGCGTATCACCGTTGTTTAAAATACCGCTGGTTTTCATTTTTTGAAACAAGGCCTTAAACCCTACTTTGGGTTGGGCAAAGTTCATCGCCCACTTGCTCAAATCGTCAAGCGTAGTGATCAACCCGGTAGAACCATAAATGGCATAGTTTAAATTGTTTCTCCTAAATTTCTTTTCACCAATGGCTTGGTAAGAAGACGCCAGGTTTTTGATAATTTTATGAGGTGCATCAAACACCGTGGTATGGCGCATGTCCAAGGGTTTGAAAATATATTGAGTAGCAAAATTGAGAAACGATTGCCCCGAGGCATTCTCTACGATTTTGGCCAGCAACATATAGCCCGTATTGCAATATTCATAGGTACTTCCCGGTACAAAGTTGAGATGCTTTTGTTGAGAGACCAATTGCACCATTTCGTCAAATGTCACTTCATCACTTTCTTTGGAGCCTACCAGGCTTATCAAATCTCCGTTGTCACGCAAGCCGCTGGTATGGTTAAGCAAATGTAGTATGGTAACTTTATGGGCAAATGCCGGAAATTTGGGCAGGTGTTTTTGAATTTCGTCTTGTAATGACAACTTACCTTGAGATTCCAGCAACAAAATAGCAAAAGCGGTGAATTGCTTGGAAACCGACCCCACGTGGAAGCGGGTGGTAGCGCTAATGGGTAAGTCGTATTCCAGGTTGGCCATGCCTACTGCTTTTTTGTAAATTACTTGTTGGTCACGCATCACGGCGATGGCCATTCCAGGGCGATGCTTCCCTGCCCAGTTTTGCAGCAAGCTATCTATTTTCGCAGGGATGTTCTTTGGGGTGATCTGACTAAATGAACAGTTACCAACCAACAAAACAAACATGAATACAATTACTTTCTTCATAGGTTATAAGGTTTTAATTATTGAAACAGATGGGGTAAGTTTTACCCGTTTGATGGGACAATAGTAGGTCTGAGAGGCTGGAATGGCGACCGATTAAAAAAAGTCGTACTGATTTTTGGGAGAAAATGCGTACGATTTTTATTCGTACGACTTCAAATGTGTCTTGCGGTATTGGGTGGGGGTGGTACCTGCATGTTTTTTAAAAGCGGTATTGAAAGATGACTTGGAATTGAATCCCACTTCGTACAATATTTCCAACACGGTAACGGCTTGTTTATTTGGGTCTCGCAAAATCTCCTGGGCTTTCTCAACGCGGTAACTATTCACCAGATTAAAAAAGTTTTGTTCCATATGCACATTGATCAACTGAGACAATTCTTTGGGAGGCATGTCCATCAAATTGGCCAATTGTTGGATGTTGAGGGTAGGATCCAGAAATGGTTCTTGAGTTTGCATCAGTTGCTGCAAAGTGTTGATTTGCTCTTGTTGGGTAGAGTCGAGCTTAGGTTCAGGAGAGGGATTTACACCAAGGTCATTTACTACCTCAAGTTGGGCATCTATCCCTCTAAACAAAGCAGGCTGATACAGCGCCTTGAGCACAAACCAGCACGAAACTCCAGTAGCTATCAGGCTTACGACCATATTGGCCCAAATAATGGCCTGAGTGTCAGTACCATACTGAATAATGCTTTTGGACAAGGCAAATAAGTGCGCGACTAAAAACACTATAATCATTTGCCATAGCCAACGATAAAAGGCATAAAACTCGGTGGCGTAGTTTTCAAGATATACTCGTTTAAACTTTCTCAGAGCTATAATAGTGAGCGCAATGTAAACATAGTACTGTAACTCTCCCAGAATGCTAAAAATGAGCATTTCGGTGGTTTGACGGTCGTTTAAAAAAGCAACTTGGGCAGAAGTATCCAGCAGATAAAACCGAGGAATAAGCGCTATGAAGAATGCCCCAAACAATGATGCGTGCCATAGATGTACCCATCGTAAACGAAAGTTATAATAACACATAGACAATACGTACAAATAAAACAAGGGCATTTGGAGCAAGCTCGAGGCCCTTTTGAGCGCACTCAAATGAGGGTAATCGCTGACCCAGTGGTAGATAAAAAAACCAGTGAGATCAAAGGCAATCAATAATAAAAATAGTGAAAACAGGCGGTTGGCCAGCTTGTTTTTGGTTTGTACCGTCAACAAAAAAAGCGACAATAGTAACAATACCCCTACAGCTACCTTGGCGCTACTTCCTATCAGATCAATGTTATTCAACTTATGTGTGTTCTTGTGAATGAGGGGCTTAATATACAAATACCTTTTGGGTCTATAAGATTTTATAAAAAAATACTCCACTCTAAGTAAGTCCAATGGTATAGCATACCACAACAATAACTTTAACACTGTGCGGCTGGCCATACATCCACGGTCAGCCGCAAAACATTAAACTTACAATCATGAAATGGAATACGGCCTATCATATCTATGAGGTATTAGCACTCGCAATCATTGCCTTAAGTTGGTGGTCATGGGCAACCGATCAATCTCATTACTATACTATACATTGGCGTGCTTTGGGCCATTCGCTGGAATACAGTGTACAACACGCCCAAATGCGGACTGATAGAGCCGATGCCAGATTACGAGAAGATGTAAAAAGAATGGGCAATTCTCGGGAGGGTTTGGACCGTATTAAACGGGTTGAATTGCTGCGTAAACGCACCAAAGACGTGATGATGGCCTTACAACATACTAAAGAACATTTGAAAAAAATGCCCACCAACGCTTATCGTCAAGCCAGTGACTGGATGATAAAGAAAGAAATAGCTCAACAAACCAAGCAAAAACTGGATCAGTATGTTTATTGGCTAAGCCAGGAGTTTAAGGATTTATCACTCCCCAAATTCGATAAATTGGCGGAAGGCAATCAAGAAAACCCATTATACTACGCTCGGGAAGCGAACAAAGACTTTGCCCACAATTACTTTGATCATACCTCTCCGGCTGAAGTGATAGCACTGCTTACGCAAAAACAATTGACCGTCAAACGTTATGAAGAAGAAGTAATGAAAAAGCTGGACAGTGGTTGTTGTTGTGCATACTTAAGTTTTGACAAATTTGGGGCGGCTGTTTATGCTCCATTAAACACCATTGAGGTAGGCCAGGAATATACTGCCGATATGTTTATAAATTTGCTCACTGGTGAGTTTAGCCCTCGTATGGTTGCCCAAAATCAACCATTGATCGTAAGGCAAGATAAAGCAAATGTCGCATTTAAAGCTACAAAAATCGGCAAACAATTTTGGGAGGGAAGATTTATCTTAAAAACGCGTGGAGATCGAGATACTTCTCTTATCCACCGAGTGCCTTTTGAAGTATTACCTAAATAAGTGAAAACCCATGAAATGGAATACCCTATATCACAGCTACGAAGGCGTAGCGATGCTCATCATTGTGACTTGCTGGTGGCTGGTAGTCACCAATCGAATGATTAACAACGAACCGCATTGGCAATCTTTTAACGGAGTGATAGAGCGAGGCGTAGCCAATGCTCAAG
The DNA here is from genome assembly GCA_003483885.1 of Microscillaceae bacterium. Lineage (GTDB taxonomy): Bacteria > Bacteroidota > Bacteroidia > Cytophagales > Microscillaceae > Microscilla. The sequence continues at coordinate 6,423 of DMXI01000097.1, read as the reverse complement.
TTGCCTCTCACAAAGCAGATAGTGCCCTCAAAGTAGACATACGAAAACAAGGCAATTCGCGCGAAGGGCTAGAGCGTATCAAGCGTGCTGCTTTGCTGCAAAAACGCACCAATGAAGTCGTTACTTTTTTGGAAAACACCAAAAATTACTTAAAACAAATGCTTGTGGAGGATCGCAAAGAAACCAGTAGTTGGATGATAACCCAAGGCAAGGCTTATCAAGTAAAAAAGAAGTTAGATAAATACGTAGAATGGCTTGCCAAAGAACACAAGGATTTGACTTTGCCTAAGTTTGACAAAATAGCCGAAGGCAACGAAGGTAATGCGCTATATTTTGCCTGGGAAAACAACCGAGATTTTGCCCATACTTATTTTGCGTATGCTTCTCCGAATGAAGCTGAGACGGTCTTGAGTTTGAAACAGTCCATTGTCAAACGTTACGAATCGTATGTATTGCGAAAACTAGGTGCGGGTGATCTTTCCAGTTGTTGTATTTGTTATCGCATAGGGGCCGGATTATCAGTACCAGTACATACCATTCAAGTAGGCCAGGAATATACAGCTGATATGTTTATTGAGATTTCTGCCAGTAGAGCCAACCCAAGAATGAGTATTAACCAAACGCCACTAATGGTAAAAGATGGACACGCTGAAGTAACCTTTCAAACTCAAGGAGTTGGGAAACAATTTTGGGAAGGCAAAATCACTGTAAGGTACAATGGTAAAGACTCTACCATCGTTCACCGAGTTCCCATAGAAGTATTACCTAAATAATTGTTCAGGATGAATTGGCGAATTATTTATTATATCTACGAAGGCTTGGCGATACTTATCATTTTATTGGTTAGCTGGCTTTGGTGGAGCGAGCCCACCATTGACTCGGGCAACTACTGGTCTTCTTACAATGCTTCGTTGGAGCAAAGCGTTCAAAGAGCCACGTTAGTAGCTCATCAAGCAGATAGCACTTTGCGGGCCAACGTAAAAGACCAAGGGCATTCCAGAGAAGGTTTAGACCGTATTCAGCGGACAGGATTGCTGCAAAAGCGCACCAATCGAGTAATTGCGTTGTTGGAAAATGCCAAAAAGCAGTTGAAAAACTTGCCTTCCAATACCCGAAGATCAACCAGCCGCCTCCTGATTGATCAGGCTATGGCTTATCGCATCAAAGATTCGTTGGATAGCTATGTAGATTGGCTCAATGATGATTTTAAGGACCTCATTGAGTTCAAATTTGAGCCATTGGCCCACCACGACCCCAGTCAGGATTGGTATTACCCCTGGGAATCCATCATGGATTTTCCCAAACGCTATTATCGCTATACGCTTCCTGCCGAAGCAGTCACGATTTTGAGTGTCCAACAGACCAAAATCACACATTACGAAGAGGAACTTCTAGCACGACTCGTGGGAGGTAGTATGGATGCCTATTGCGGGTTTGATAAAGAAGAACCAGGCGTTTTTGTGCCTCTACGTACAATTGAAGTAGGTAATACGTACACCGCCGATATGTTTATTGGTGCTTCGGCTAGTAAATATTATACCCGAATGACTTATAATGGTCGGCCGATTACGGTAAAAGATGGCAAAGGAGAGGTTTTGTTTACTGTGCAGCAAAAGGCCAAAAAATACTGGAAAGCAGGATTTACATACAGAAAACGAAGCAATTCACAAGATACTACCATTCGTTATACAATGCCCTTTGAGGTATTGCCAAAATAAGTGAACATTATGAAATGGAATACCCTATATCATGTATATGAAGGATTAATTTTGCTCCTTATTGGCTGTTGTTGGTGGGCTTTTTTCGACCCATTTATTCCAAACCCCACCCACTGGCAATCGTTGAACCAAACACTCGACACCATCTATGTCGATGCCTACACTGCTTCGCAGGATGCGTTGATTGATTTGCGAAAAGAGGTACGAAAACAAGGAAACCCTCGAGAAGGACTCGATAGAGTTAAACGAGCAGCGTTGTTAGCAAAGAAAACCAATCAGGTCTTTGCCAGTCTGGAAGAAGCCAAAGGATATTTGCAAAAGCTAGATCCAGTCGAACAAGCTACTACCGAACGTTTTATGATTCGTTCGAGGTTTGCTTACCAACTCAAGGCCAACCTGGATGGTTATACCCAATGGCTTACCAATGAATTTCGAGATTTGGACTTACCCAGGTTTGCTCCTTTGGCTGAAGGCAACGAGGAAAATTCACTGTATTATGTATCGGAACCTGACAAAGACTTCGCCCATAATTATTTTGAGTCTACACCAGCGATCGGAGCCATAGCCCTGCTCTCTCAAAAGCAAATTCAGCTAAAGCGTTACGAAATGGTGGTGTTGAAAAAACTAGGCTCTGAACCTACGGGCATCTTGTGTGGCGGTGGTTGGATTGCTCCTACGCTAGGAAAACTAAAAATTGTGATCCCAGTAGGCGACGAATATACCGCCGATATGTTTATTGGGGCTTCGGCCCGAGAAACAAACCCCAGAATGATTCTAAACGGAGAGCCTTTATCTGTAAGAAGTGGCAGCACCAATATCCGTTTTGAAACCAAAGAAATAGGTCCACAATTTTGGGAAGGGAAAGTAGTGTATAAACACAAAGGTCGCTATAAGACAGTGGCCCACAAAGTACCTTTTGAAGTATTGCCAAAAAAATAAGTGCTATTTCACCAAAAATACTCTAGCGTTTGCGTACACTCGAGTATACCCTACTACTACCACTAATTAATCAACTTATACAATGAAATGGAACACCCTATATCACCTATATGAAGGGGGTGCCTTACTGGGTATCATGTGTTGCTGGGGCATGATAGTTTTTACGTCTCCTGCAAACGAACCCACCCAATGGCAATCTTTTAACCGTACCCTCGAAATGGCCTCGGCTCGAGCTACTTGGAACGAAACCAAACGTATCCAACTTTTACAACCAGACATCAGCAAAAGCGGGAACTCCAGAGAAGGGTTTAGGATAGAAAAGCTATCAACTCGTACCAATGCCGTCATTCAATACCTGGAAAATACCAAAGATTATTTACGTAGTCTTCCACCCAATTTGCCACTGCAAGGAGATGAGTGGCTACTCAAAATAAATCAGGCAAAAGTAAAAATGGATGACCAGGTATCTCATCTTCGAGAATCTTACGAAGATTTACAAATGCCTCAATTTGATTACATTGCAGATGGCACCAAAAATAATCCGCTATACAAAGGCCTGCCTGACAAAGATTTTGCCCATAATTATTTTGAGGGAACGCTTCCTGCTGAAGCCATGGCAATATTAACTCAAAAACAATTGACCTTGAGGCGTTTTACCATCGAGGTTCTGAAAAAAACTGGTTCTTGTGTTATTGGCCCCTGGCAGATTGAGGTAGTAAGGCCACAAGCACAAACACCAGCAGCAACCTACAAGATTTCAGTAGGCGACGAATACACCGCCGATATGTTTATTGGGGCTTCGGCCCGAGAAACAAACCCCAGAATGATTCTAAATGGAAAGTCCTTATCCGTAAGGAGTGGCAGCGCCAATATCCGTTTTGAAACCAAAGAAATAGGTCCTCAATTTTGGGAAGGGAAAGTAGTGTATAAACACAAAGGCCGCTATAAGACGATCACTCATAAAGTACCTTTTGAAGTATGGTCAAAAAGTGAACACTAAGTAAGGGCATTTCTCGCTACCTTTGACCCAGAAACTTATGAATCCTTTACGTTATGAAACCTAATGTATTTTATTATCTCTACGAAGGTATTGTCTTCGTCCTGGTGGTAGCTTGTTGTTGGGATATGTGGTTTACTACCCAAGATTCACTTTCAGCGATATCATTGACTCCACTCAAACGCTCCCTTGAATACGATGTAGATAGAAATTATCGAGCCATACGAGAAGAATATGCTAAGCATAAGAATGATCTTCATTTGAATGACAATTATGAATTAGGCCGCGCAAACCTGCAAAGGCGAGATACCTTGGATAGTCTTTTAAATATTGTAATCCGCCCAATAGATGCACTGAAACATCAATTGGAACAAATGCCCCTTGATGATCAAGCTGCCGTAAAACGCTTGATGATTGACCAGAAAAACGCAGAACAGTTAGAGGCCAGAATGGATCGTTTTGTAATACAACTCCAAGAAACATTTGATGATTTACTCCTCTCTAAGTTTACCAAACGTAGCCGATACTTTTCTCCAAACAAAAAAGACCTTCCAAAAAACTTAGTCTATCACTATTTTGAAGAGGCTACGCCAATGTTAGCCACGATTTTGCTGACCGAACAACAGCGAATGGCCATGAGGTACGCCAACGAAGTGGCACAAAAACTTAACTTACGAGGTTTGCAACTTGTTCGCGATGAATTTAATCAAATGGAAGTGGGCTTAAGCAACCGAGTAGATGTAGTAAAGGTGGGCGATTTTTACACCAGTGATTTATTTATCAGTAAATACCAGCCCCTCCCCCAACTCCAACTCTTGTATAATGATCGTAGGGTACGCCATTTTTATGGAAAAGCTATGGTTGATTTTAAGGCCCAAGCACTAGGCAAAAAAGATTGGAAAGCCCAGTTTAGGTACCGTAAAAACGGAAAAGATACGACCATTACTCATCGAGTACCTTATCAGGTTTTAAAATAATTACTTTTTCATCACTTTTTTACTCCACTGAAAACACCCCAGAAGGTATAGCTTTTCAGACAATATTCTTAAACACTAAGAAATAAAAAGAATCATTTAATACAATGGAAAATACCCAAGATCACTTGAAGCAGACCCGACGCAAAAAACGGCTTCGCAGGTTTATAAGATTCGCAATTGTTACTACGGTGATGCTCCTGTCAGTGAGCACCTGGTACTACACCCGTTTTCGCCCTTCTACCGCATTGATCGATAAATTTGTAATGATCAATGCTGCCATAGAGCACTCACTCGTTAATCTGAAAGATAATAGCGATAATTCTTTGAAGATGCTGAAAGTGTCAGTCAAAAAAAATGGTAATACCCGAGAGGGCCTCGATATGATTAAGCGGGCCGAAAGCCTTAAAAAACGTACCGCCGAAATGCTGGGTGACATCGAAAAAATCAAAAGCAGACTGATTAACGATGCAGGAGATGGACTGGACCCTCAAACCCATACCGTAAAGCGCCCCAAGGATCAGTTTTATACCTACCGCGAGATGATCGGGTTGCCAGGTGGTACTAAAGGAATGGCTTATGGGTTGGAAGCAAAACTCAAAGCCTATAACGCCTGGGTAAATGCCGAATACAAGGATATACTCAAAAATCAGTTGGCTCCGTTGACCAAAGTGGGTGGTGCTAAAAACCCCAAAGATTTTGTTCGCCACAATTTTCGTCGCAAACCCATTGTGTTGGTATTGGCCAAACTGAGCCAATTACAAAACCAGGTATTGGAAGATGAAAGCCAGGTTTTGAACCAAATGCAAATCTTGATTCCTTTTGATCAGGACCTTAAATTTGACAGAATATATACTGGTGTATCGGCCGAACGAAGCGTATTGCGTTCTGGGGACACTTACCATGCTACGATGGCCATTGCGGCTTATCCCAGCAAAACCAAGGCTCGAATGACGGTAAACGGAAAACCTATCAAGGTAGAAGAAGGGATTGGCAAAGTACGTTTCAAAACGACCTACCCTTTGGGTAAAAAGATTTGGAAAGGAAGTATTACCTTTAAAAACCGAGGACGAGATACCACTTTCCACATTGAGAAAGAATACATCGTAGTGCCTAGAATGAAGTAAAATGAATGTAGTCTGGAAGGGGTCAAACTCTGATCCCTATCCATAAAATATCGTCTCGTTGAATCGTATCTTGCATAAATGCTTCTAATTGTTTTTCAAGAGCATTTCTTTGTTCAGATAGCGGTAAAGAGGCATTTTCTTCTAATAACTTATTCAGGCGTTGCTTGGTAAAGCTTCGCCTATCCCGATTATTTTGATCTTGAAAACCATCCGAACCCGCGTAAATTATACTACCAACTGGTAGATTCACTTCTTGATTGTGAAAACTTGTCATCTTGGAAGTAAACCCTCCTACCGATTTCCTGGCACCTTTCAGTTCCTGTAATTGTGTTTCCTGGGCTACGATGTAGTTTAACGGATTTTTAGCCCCGGCAAAAACCACCTTGACGCTCTCAGGAGTAGGCTTTGATATACTAAAAATGATGGCATCCATACCTGCACGTTGGTATGATGACTCTGAATGGTAAAAAGCCTCGTTGAGCAATTCATGTAAGCGATCTAGGATAGTCTGCGGGCTGGTAATACCATCTTTATAAATGATATTATCTAATAAGTTGATCCCAATAAGGCTCATAAAAGCTCCTGGGACTCCATGCCCGGTACAATCGGCCACCACCATTATAATCTGCTCATCGATTTGTTTTACCCAATAAAAATCCCCTGATACA
>DMXI01000458.1 GCA_003483885.1 Microscillaceae bacterium | reverse complement strand
AGGTTTGGTCTTGAAACCGCCAAGCTTACTGAAAACCTTTCTTTACATTCGTAGTATCCGAAAAAACCCAAAGGCTCTGCCCTTGGGTTTTTTATTCCTGTCTTTTTTCTTTAAATATAGTTGCCTTATTTTCTAATTTTGATTGCTTCTCTTATGGTTCCTGCCTCTACTTGAGTTCGGCGATATTTATATACATTGTGTTGTTTGTCTAAGAAGAATTCATAGACAGTTTCAGGTCTTAAACCAATTACTAAAAACTTATGAGTAGCTATTGGCAGAAGGTAGGGGTTATTCCGTCTATTAGTTTTGATTTGTAGCTTACCTTCTTTATATAGGATAGTCTCGCTTCCTTTCTTGAATTGATATGTGCCTACATATTTTTTTAATTGTCTTTCTGCAACATTTACTTTTTTAAACAAGGGTAAATCATATAGAATTTTTCTTACAGGAATGATTGGGAATTTGGTTTGAGGAGTGACATTATTTTGTAATAAAATCACCGTTTTATCATCTTGTAAATGCCTGCCAAAATAGTTTAGGTACCCTCCCCAACGCCCGGTATGATAAACTAGCTTGCCATAGACTTTATTGTGTAGGTCTACATTCCAACCAAAACCATAATTAGTTTGTCGCCCATTATGTGTTTTATAAGAATTGAAAATGAAGGCTTTATCCTGAGCAGAAATTAATTGATTTGTATATAAAGCCCTATCCCATTTCAGCATATCTCTGGCAGTTGAGCTTACCCTACCTGTAACTCCATCGAGGTAAACCATCATAAACTTTTTCCCTCTTTGATCAGGTAATATTTTTTTCTTTAGTTTTTGAGAATAAATATAACCCTTGCTATGATTGCCTACTTTTTGGGGTGCATACCTACTTTGATAAATAAGCGTATTGTGCATTTTTAATGGCTTAAAGATATTTTGCTGTAAAAACTCACTTAATTTTTGTTGAGCTACACGTTCTACAATAGTAGCCAGGAATACGTAACCAGTATTGCAGTACAGCCATCTTTCGTTAGGTTTAAACAAAGTAGCAGGTTTATGTTTGACAAATGTTTTAATTACGTCACCGTTAGTAGCAAACCTGGTTTTGTCCCAATGCAATTCCATTTGCTCTAGATAAGAGCGTAACCCGCTGGTGTGGGTTAACAAATGCCTGATGGTGATTCCTTTATAAAAATTCAGTTCGGGAATATACTTAGACATCAAATCATCATAGGAGAGTTTACCCTGCTTTTTTAATAGCACAATTGCTATGGCTGTAAATTGCTTAGAAATAGAAGCAAGCATAAACTTTGATTGGCTATTTAATTTTTCTTTAGTTGTTTCATTAGCGAGCCCATAGCTGGCTTCAAAAATGATTTTACCTTTTTCCGCAACCAGCACATTTCCATTAAAGGATTTCTTCTTATGTAAATCTGAGAATAGTTGCTGAAACCTGATTACTTTGTTTTGGCTATATGCCAGGGGTTTCAAGGCTAAAAAGATGATAATTATCCAGAGTTTTTTCATGTCAGTTATATTTAATTGGTATAAATGCATTGAAGTGTATTTTCGTTAGGAGAGTTATATTTTGTTGTATAATACAACTTGTGTGTTACCTCTACTTTATAGCTTGCCTCAGAAACGAATAGATAAGAAAAATTATAAAGCGAAAGTGTGATTAATAAATATTGAAAAGTAGCTTAAATACTATTTAAAGTTTGTTTTGATAATAGGGGCTGAATTTTTTGGTTTTCTAAAGGCAATCGAAGGTTTAGGAGGAATTAATACATAATTTGCGTTAGAATGAGCCAGTGGGGTTTTTCGCGCTGCCTTGTTTAGTTGTTGAATTAGCGCTTGCGATATATCCTCTTTTAATTGAATATTTAAGCGACGCAGCCCAATTTGTTTTTTTGACCAGTCTGCCAAAATAAGATTGAGCGTTTGGGTAAATTCTTTTGGTGTAGTAGCTATTTTGTTGACTAAAATTTGTTGCTGACTTACTTCAATGTTCAGTGTTTGACTAGTGATTATCGAGGCTGTAATCTTTGATTGGTTCCAAGTTTTTTTATTAAATGAATACAAGCAAACAAACAGTATAACAACTAGACCCAATAGCCTCACAATTATTCTTTTCTTTGAGGTTTTTTCAGATATCATGAGTATTCTTTTTTTGGTTAAGGAATAACTGATGTTACTTGTGAGTCGGTGGGGTAATTTGCTACCTGAATAGTATAACAAAACTTCTTGATAATCAGTTAAATGTGCAACTTGTTTAATGGCTTGTTGATCTGCAAGAAATTCATGATTGAGTTTAATAGCTCCTTTGATCCAATAGATCATGGGGTTCCACCAAAAGAATATCTGCAAAAGCTCCACAAATAAAATATCAAGAGAATGTTTTTGGTCAATATGAGCTTGTTCATGCAGCAAAACCTCTTTGGCAATATGGCCTTGCTCAAAATCATGTTTAGATAAAAAGATGTATTGTAAAAAAGAGTAAGGAGCAGTTTGAGTAGAAATAAGCACTTTGGTATGATTACGAGCTTGTTTTTTTTCGTGATACGAGATTGATTTCTTTAAATTGATAAGACCTATAATAAATCGTACTCCAAAAATGATGATCCCTAGTAAATACACGCTTGTAAGCCAGTAACCACCAAAGACAGGTGAACTTGTTTTTATTTGAGTGGGTAATTCTTTGAAAATATGAGGGATGTGGTTGTCTAATAAAATACTTTGACTAGGCTGGGTTGCTCCTGAAAATGTAACAAGCGGAATTATGATTGAAAATACAATGCTTCCCATTAGATAACACCTATTAATATGAGGAATTTTTATCTGCGCTAATGCTAACTTGTAAAACCCCAATAAAACGAGTAAACAAGCGATTGATTTTATAACATATATACCCATACTTATACTTTATTTTTAACAATTAATGCTCTCATAATTCTGTATAGTTAAGATTGGTATTCTTGGTAAAAAATGATATGAATGATAAGAAGTGTTTTTATAAAATTTATCTTTAGTTTTGATTAGTTGCATGTTAATTACTCTACAAATGTAGAGTAAAAATTTTTATTCTACAAGTGTAGAGCATTTGTTTAAGAAAATAACCGTTATTTTATTTAGAGAAAATAAACATAGATACTTGTTTCTCATATGCCCCAAGAAACCGAAAAAAGCTTTATACAACTTTTACGCTCTCCCGAGGAAGCTAATGTGGCACTGGCACTGGAAATTGCCAAAGGAAGTCCAGCGCTGAAGCCCCATCTGGATCAATATGCCACGCTTTGTCAATGGGCCTTTCGTCAACCACTAACCTGTGGGCACATTGCCACACTGAATCAGGAAAAGCTTTCTTTAGAAGACTACGAATTAACCCAGGTTCCACCCGAAATAGGCGTGCTGGACCATTTGGTAGAGCTGGATTTGAACATCAATTTGCTCACGGCCTTGCCTCCCGAAATTGGACAATTGAAACGACTCCAAAAACTTATTTTGAGCAACAACGGCCTGCAAAGCCTACCTGCTGAAATCAAGCAGTTGGAGGCGCTTGAGGAGCTAAATTTGGGGAATAACCAGCTCAAGAAGTTGCCTGTAGAAATTGGCCAGCTCAAAAAACTACACTGGCTTAACCTATTTGCTAACAAGCTAAAAGCCCTCCCCGAAGAAATTGGTAAACTAGAAAGTCTCAGTTTGATTTCTTTTGGCAACAACCGCATTCGAAAGCTGCCCAAAAGCTTTGGCAACTTGATGGAATTGACCTATTTATCCGATGAGGGAAGCCACTTGGCGAAGCTCCCCGAAGAAATATGTCAGCTCGAGAATTTAGGAGTATTGCATTTGATTTCTGACCGAGGGAGGCTTAAAAAACTACCCAAAGGCATCGATAAGCTACAAAAGCTCCAGGTATTGTTATTGAAAGGACAGCCGATTAAAACCAAGGAAAAACAACGACTTGAGGCTTGTTTACCTGGTTGTAAGATTGAGTTTGAGTAAATTGAAAAAAAACTTTTACTTCAACTGTTTCAAAGCCTCATTTACTTCCGTTACGGGTAGCTTACAAACCTTGTCTTTACACACGTAAATCATGGTTTTACCTTTTTGCCACTTGTTTTTGAGTAAAGGTAGGTTGCCTTCTCGACGTCCACCCATCAATAGGGCATTGGGCAAATATTTTTTATCCCATTGTTTGCGAAGTTTGTGAGCCTTTTTGCCCACAATAGCTACTTCGTAAGGAGGGTGTATCTGATACAACATCAGCGAAGCCCAGTTGGCGTAGTAGTACCCATATTTGATCACGTCTTTTTGTACATTGTGCAACATTTGCCGGGACTTTTGGAGATAACTCTGGTTGTAAAAATAATGCCCTAACTTGAAAAGGTTATTGGCCATTACCGAATTGGAACCAGGAATGACGTTGTCTGAAATGTCCATTTTGCGGGCAATGAGCGGGGCATCTAGCTTGGAAGTATAAAAAAACATCCCCGATTTGGCATCATAAAAATGCTTCAGAGCGTACTCGGTAAAATCTTTAGCTTTGAGCAGCCATTTTTCTTCTAAAGTGGCTTGGTAGAGTTCAATCAAGGCATCTATCAACAAAGCATAATCATCCAAAAAAGCATTGATGCTGGCTTTGCCTTTAAGGGTTTTGCTTTTTGGGTTTTTGGCAAGTTTGTAGTTTCGATACAACTGATTCCCCTTCGCCATATTTTTGAGTAAGAAGTCTACGTTTTTCAGAGCCAATTTTAAGAATTTCTTATCATCAAAAGCCCGATAAGCCTGCACTAAGCCTTTGAGTGTGAGTGCATTCCAGGCCATCAACATTTTGTCATCCAATCCAGGGCGAATCCGCTTGCTACGAGCTTCTAGTAATTTGTTGCGCATAGCTTTTAGTTTATCCCGAAATACAAAGGGCAAAATACCGTGTTTTTGAGCAAATTTTACAGGCTCTTCTTCCCTTATCTTGGTGTACAAGATGTTTTTTTTGTGCTCCCAGTTTCCGCTTGATTTTATTTCAAAATATTCATTGAATACCGCCGCATCTTTGCCCAACACCGAGTCGATTTCGGCTTTGGTCCATACATAATACTTACCTTCTTCGCCTTCGCTGTCAGCGTCTAGCGAGGAGTAAAACCCACCTACAGGGCTGGTAAGCTCGCGCGTGAGAAAGTCAAAAGTTTCGTACACCACCCTACGATATTGCCTGTTAGGAGACAATTGATAAGCCTGGGCATAAAGTCCCAGTAGTTGGCCATTGTCGTACAGCATTTTCTCAAAATGAGGCACTTTCCATTGCGGATCGGTAGAGTAGCGGGCAAAACCCCCTCCCAAATGGTCGTAAATACCACCCGCTGCCATATGATCGAGGGTGGTTGTGATGGCCTTGCGTACTTTTTTGTCTTTAGTGAGGTAATAATAACGTAAGAGGAAATCGTAGTTGACGGGCGATGGAAACTTCATTTGACCTTTGCGCCCTCCTCGGGCAAAGTCGATGGTTGTCATCCATTTGTTTACAAGTTTGGTCAGATGTTGCTGGTTGTAAGTCAAGGCATCGCTTTGGCCCGCTATCTTTTCCAAATCTTTCACCGCATTGGTCAGGCGAGCGGCGTATTCCTGCATTTTATTGGGTTCTTTTTCATAAACCGCCTGAATTTTCTCCAACAAATTGATCCAGTTCTTTTTAGGAAAGTACGTTCCTGCAAAAATGGGTTTGCCATCAGGCATCGTAATCACATTCAGGGGCCATCCACATCCTCTTTCGTTGAGCAATTGACAAGCACTCATGTATACTTTGTCAATATCCGGGCGTTCTTCTCGGTCTATTTTTATAGAGATAAAGTGCTGATTCATCAGCTTGGCCACTTGTTCATTTTCAAATGATTCTTTTTCCATGACGTGGCACCAGTGGCAAGCCGCATACCCTATGCTAACAATAATCATCTTCTTTTCTTTTTTCGCTTTGGCGAGCGCTTCCTTACTCCAGGGATACCAGTTGACCGGGTTATGGGCGTGCTGTAGCAAGTAGGGACTACTTTCATTGATCAAACGGTTGGTATGAGTGGGTTTTTGGGAGTGATTAGTAGACTGGGATTGGCAGGCAACTGTCCATAAGCAAAGTACCAGCATCCATAACGAATAGCGCATAAGAAAAGAGAAAATTTTTGAACAAAAAAAGCCACTTTCATCAAAAGAACCTTGTGAAAGTGGCTTTAGTTTGAACGCGTGTTCAAATTTTGCGAAAATATCTATTGTTTATTGAACGACAACTTCAACTCTATCGTGGCAGTTACCGGAATGGGTATTGGCAATCCTGGAACATTGCTTAAAGTTTGCTCAAAAGAGGTTCTTAGCACCATTCTGGTTTCACTTAGTTGGTCAATATTAAAAGTTTCGGGCAATACTACATTAGAGAAATCTATTCCTCCGACAATGCCTACGTTGTAATTGAACCCACTCAGTCTAAGTTGGGTATCATTATTTTCCAGCGCCCATTGTCCATTGACATTTTGGCCACTTACATTGCTGGTAAAAGTTCCATCACTGTTGACTGTCATAGAAAGCGTATCTATATTAACAGGTTCGTTGATGCCCAAAGAGCTAAGATCGAGACCCGCAGCTGTTATGTTGGGCACTGCTCTGTCACCTATCCAGGTACCTATCAGACGATCCCGAAGGGGGGCTACTTCGTCTTTCTTTTTACAACTGGCAAAACCAATGGTTACCAAGGCTACTAAAACCAATAGTTTATTCAAATACTTCATAGCTTACTTTTAAGTTTAGCAAATTAATCAATTAAATTATCTCCTGACCCATACCATAGCAGTATACTTTCCGTGATGGTCTCATATACCTGGTAGGCAGAAGGGTTATTTTTAAGATATTTTAAGTGGTCTTGAATCACTCTGGTGTCATTACGTACTGCGGGTCCGGTTTGTGTCTTACGCGGAGCATTTTTCATGGCCTTTTCTACCGTTTCCTGAATGAGCGGTTTCAGCAAATCAAACGATAACCCTTCTTTTTGCAAGATATGGTCAGATTGGGCAAACAAATGATTGGTAAAGTTGCAAGCCATAACCGCCGCTACATGCAATATTTTCCTTTGATAACTATTCACCGAATGAATACTATTACTCAATTGACTGGCCAGATCAAACAGCAAGGTTTCGGTACTGGAGTTGATGGCTTCAATACAGAAAGGGATTTGAGAAAAATCTACCGCTTTTTGCTTGCTAAAGGTTTGCAATGGGTAAAAAACCCCAAAATCATTATTGCTTGGCAAGTGCTCGAATATTTGCATAGGAGTGTTGCCCGAGGTATGTGCAATGATGGTATGCTTGGGTAGCTGCAAGTGCTTGACAATGGCGGCAATGGCGTCGTCTTTAATGGCAATGAGTGCCAAATCTGCTCCAAAGTCCTGGAGGTCGGTTTGGTCAGTAGCCAGGGCATTGTTTAATTGCTGGGCCAGCAACTGAGCATTGTCTAAGCGGCGACTATATACTACACTAATGTGATGACCTTCTTTTTCCAGGGCAGGTGCCAAATGCCAGGCTACATTCCCGGCACCAATCATCAAAATGTTCATACAATAGAGCAATGGTTTACAGGCACAAAGGTATAAAAAAAGGGTTACCGATAAAGCATCGATAACCCTCAAAGGTTTTATAAATGATTGTCTTTTACTGAGAAAGTACCACTGCCTGATACAACGATGGGTTCAGCAACGGAACTGTTGCCCCGTAAGTAGTATTAACAGCTTTGATAATTTCGTTAGCTACCAAAGCGTTTCCAGCTGCAGTAATGTGGATACCATCTAAGCCAAAGATTCCACCGGTAATGTAAGACGTAGTATAAGTCAAACCTCCTGCCGCATCGGTAAGCCCAGTAGAGGAAGCCGCAGTAGCCAATACTGAGTTCATGTCTACAAAAGCAAGACTACGAGCAGTTGCTTCAGCTTGCAAAGCAGCATTAAAAGCGGTAACAGCAGTATTGGCCGCAGTTACTTCATCCTTGTCCAATACATGTTGAGTCTCTAACGGGTTGTTAGGGTGCAATCCATATGGGAATGGTGCTCCTGCCCCAGTAGTAGTGCTTCCTAAGCTGCCATATTGAGTTTGTGAGCCCAATAAAAATAAATCTTCAGCGGTAGCCGCACGTACCGATCCAGTACCTGGGGTAATGTAAATATCCATATTGGCCGTTCCTGTGGCTGCTTCTACCGCGGCTTGCAGGCTAGCTAAAGTAACCGTAGTAAAGAAAGCCGCCGAAGTTACATTTCCGATATTTACAATCACACCTTTGGCCGTTCCCATTTTGTCTAATAAAGACTTTAGGTTGGCAGTGAACAAAGCAGTAGGAGTAATAGGCGTAACTCCACCAGAAGTAGCGTAACCCAAAGCATCGTTGTTTCCTAACCAAAAACTAAAGAACGTAGTACCCGTAGCATTGGCTTCTACAAAAGCTTCATAAGTACTGGTTGCATCTGCAGTACCTAACAATCGCTCAAAATATTGATTGAAACCAGCGGCGTTATTGAAACCATAACCTACCGTAGTAGTGGTAGCCAAGGCTAGTCCTGGAATACCAAAGTTATTGAGCGAACCAGTGTATTTGGCCAATAGAGGAGTTTTTGAGTCGGCTCCTAAGCCAATAACTCCTAAACTGCTGGTTTCGCTTACAATGGTAGGGCTAGGATTGGTAGCTGAAGGCAAAGCCGTCAACTTTAAAAAGCCAGAACCGTTTTCTTGTCCTGTACCAAATAAGGGCTGGGTAAAAGTTCCTCCACCTACTTGAGCAAATTGCTGAGCCAACAAGTTGGGGTAAGAAACTGCCATACCAGCATTATATAAACCTCCATTAGCAAAACCAGCAGTAAGAGAATTACCAATCGAGATGTATTTGGTAAAATCCGCCGTTCCTGCCGTAGCAGCAGCAGGCAGAGTAGGGGTTGGTGATGGGTCTACTTGTTTACAAGCGGTAAATCCGACAAACAGCAGACTAATGAGTAATAAAATGATAGGGTTCTTTTTCATAACTATCATTGTTTAATATATATCTTAAAGTTTTTGAATCTTATATTGAAAAAAGTAGGAGAGGAGGTGCCCTCTCCAAAATATGACTTGATTAGTTCAAGAATTGATCAAATGTCAATGAGATGTAGTACATAGAACCAATGAAAGGTCCACCAAAGTTGGTGCGGTATTCATTGTTACCCAAGTTGGTACCACCAATCTTCACGATAGATTTCAAAGACTTGATTTTGTAGCTCAACTGTGCATCAAATACTCCAAAACTTGGAATGTATCCGTGACCAAAAGAAGATCTCCACAAGAAACGATCTTGCCAACGGTAGTTGATAGAGAAACCTAAGTTTTTCAATGCACCAGACTCTCCTACACTACGGTTGCTTAAGCTAATCTTAAAGCGATCGTTAGGAGTGTTGAATGGGATTTGCTGCTCATCGTTAGGATCAATATCGGCACTGAAAGTGGCGTTGTTGTAACTACCATTGACGATATAACCCTTGTAAAGACGGTAGCTTACTCCAATACCCAAACCTTGCGAGTTTACAGGTACATTAGCATTGATATAAGGACGGAAAGCAGTACCTAAGGTACCAGCATTTACATCTCTACCTACCCAAGAACCAGTAGGGGCAGTACCGCCATTGATAGCGAATACCGTTTGCTGAACAATGAAATTGTTGTATTGGTTAAAGTAACCATTGATGTCTAACAATAACTTTCCGTTTAACCAGGCGCCTTTATAGCCAATTTCAAAAGCAGTTAATTGCTCTGGCTGTACAAAGTCGATATTTACGGTATTTCCTCTACTATCAGTAGCTCCACCGTTAAAGATACCATATTGCTCACCATTGGTACGGGTACTGCCCAATAAGATACCAGAAGTACTGGGGAAGTAAATAAACTGGGCTTGTGTATCTGGGTTACGGAAACCAGTCTGGAACGAAGCTCGGAAGTTGTGCTCACGATCTTTACCTGCCGAATAAACCAACGATGCTCTAGGAGTTACCTGTCCATCAAAGTTTTGGTTTTTGTCGTAACGAATAGAAGCTGTAGCTTTCAAACGGTCAAACTTTTTAGAGATTTGGGTATAAAAACCATATTCATCAATCTCGATACGTTCAAAAGTACCACCTCCCTTATTTTCGTTAAATACTGTTCCATCAGAGAAAAGGTCATAACGACGGATGTTACCACCTACTTGAATTTCGGCAAAGTCAATCAAGTGACCGAAGTTATAATTGAATTCTGCGTGGTATAAACGAGAGTTGTCAATAAATCCAGCTCCACCTCTTTGGAACAAGCCTTCTCTTACAGTTCTTAATTGATTTTCAGCTACATTGGTACCAGCACCAGGTTGTACTGCGGCATAAGCAGCGGCCTGCGCAGCGGCTTTGTCAGCATCAGTTACTGGTTGCCCAGTCAAAATTTTAGGCAACAACGCCCCTGCATAAGTACCAATATAAGTAGGCGCCAACGCTTGGGTAGTCAACAGACCCAAAGCAGTCATATTATAAGAGTCGCCATCGTCAGTTTCAGACATATAGGCTCTTACGAAGAAGTTAGGGCTCTTAAGCTCTCCTTTGTAGTATGTTTGAGAGAAATTTCTTAATGCGTAACGCTCACCTCCTTGATATACCGAAGAACCTTGTCCACGACGGAACTGGAAACTAGCTTCTAATTTTTCAGTAATACGATAGTGTAAAGCTGCACTTACTTTTACACTACTGGCATCAAACGATTCCAGCATGTCTTCTTCTTTATAACCCAAACGAGTCAAAGGCACATTACCTAAACCTTGCAAGCCGTTGGCAATTAAATCCTGAGCCAAAGTTTGGCTATTATTAAATAAGCTCAAGTCTACTGCGCCGCTGGCTAAAATACCGCTGGCTACAGTTTTGGCAAATGCAGGATTGGCAAATGTAGCCACAATGGGTACCTCATCTCCGTAACGGTTCAAGGCGTCAAAGTTTGGATCTCCCACGGTAGGGAAGCTTCCATCATTTACATTAAATACATCAGTACGGAAGGTATCATAATCGTTGGCTCTCCAGTCTTGGGCCTGAGACCAGGATACAT
Source organism: Microscillaceae bacterium (assembly GCA_003483885.1). GTDB lineage: Bacteria > Bacteroidota > Bacteroidia > Cytophagales > Microscillaceae > Microscilla. The sequence continues at coordinate 937 of DMXI01000458.1, read as the reverse complement.
TGACTTTGAAAGCTAATTTATTTTTAAGAAATGCTTTGGCATAACGAAGTGAACCACTGTACATTGGCTGGGTGCCATACGCTTCAGATTCAGCTCCGGGTGTGCTACTTGAACTATTAGATACAGCCACTCCACCTTTGATCTGAGCACTCAAACCCTGGTATTCAAAAGGGCTCTTACTGTTCATCATCAGGATACCATTGAAGGCGTTGGGTCCATAAAGCGCCGAAGCTGCCCCTGGTACCAATTCCATACTTTCCATGTCTAATTCCGAAATACCCACAACGTTTCCAGAAGGGAAGTTCAACAAAGGAGCCGCATTGTCCATTCCATCCATCAACTGTACCATACGTACGTTGGCAATAGAAGCAAAACCACGCGTGTTGATAGAGGCAAAGTTCATACTACCTCGGTTTACGTGTACTCCTTTCAAGTTGGCTAAACCATCATAAAAATCAGGTGATGCTTCGCTTTTAATGGCAAGGATGTCCATTTTCTCGATGGTTACCGGAGATTCCATAATTTTCTCCTCCACCCTCGAGGCAGATACTACAACTTCTCCAATCAAACTATTACTCTCCTTAAGAGAAATCTCCATATTACTATTGCTACCTGTTACATCCACAAGGGTGGTAGAATAGCCTATGTAAGAAACCTGAAGTTTAAAAGGAGGCTTTTGATTAGTAGTTATATTAAATTTTCCGTTTACATCGGTCACTGCACCTGTTACAGTACCTTGAATGACTACGTTTACCCCAGCAAGGCCTTCACCAGTCTTGGCGTCTTTTACAACCCCCGACAAGTTCACTTGTGCTTGGGCGTAGGCAGTGCTCAACAGGCAAACAAAGAGATAAAACAGAAGTTTGCGTAGATGTTGCATCATAACCTAAGAATTTAATTTGTTTTTGTGTATAAATTGTAAAATTTTGTACTATTA
>DMXI01000098.1 GCA_003483885.1 Microscillaceae bacterium | reverse complement strand
GAAAATTTAAACAAGCTCTTAACCTATTTTGTGATAAAAATAAACCCCTGATCTCATTTTCAGAAATCAAGGGTTTATTTATAAAGTGCCCACAGGCTCGTGATGTAGCTATTGTTTTACGATGCGCTGCGTAAATTCCTCCCCTCCAGCTTTTATTTTCAATAAGTATTTGCCGGCAGGTAAACCACTAAAATCCAGGGTTAACTGTTCGCCTTGTACAGTTTGGGTAAAACGCTGTACCAGTTTGCCCTGAATCGTATACAAGGCTATTTGAGCATTTTCCTGGCTTTTGTTGGTCAATTGTACATAAAACAACCCCTGCGAAGGATTGGGGTATACCACAGCATTGTCTCTTATGATCTGTGGCGAGGGAGTGGTAAGCGTAAAAGGTTGAAACAAATACAACTCTTCCCCCAAACCTTTATCAGCTAACAATAAAATTTGATTATTCAACAGTAACAGGTTTTCAGGTACACTTCCTCTCGATCCTTCAAAAACATCCGAAGCTTGCGTAGTTCCCGCCGAAGTGCCATCCGTTACCCATAGTTCTTTTCCATGGGTGCCATCATCAGCCTGGAAATACAGCTGGTTATAATACACAAAAAATTCGGTAGGTAAGCTACCTGGGTCACCTTCTCGGATGTCTTTCAATAATTGGGTGCCCGCTTCGGTACCATCGGTTATCCACAATTCGGTCCCATGGGTGCCATCATTGGCTTTAAAATACAACTTATCCCCTATTGCATATAATGCCCCTGGCGCTCCAGACTCAGTACCTGGGTTGATATCTTTGACTAAGTGAGTACCTGCTTCGGTGCCATCACTTACCCAAAGTTCATACCCGTGAGACTCATCAAAGGCTGAAAAATACAACTTGCCTTGGTGCGCCGTCAAAAAATAAGGATAACTACTTTTATTAGAACCCGTAATGTCTTTGACCAGTTTGGTACCTGCTTCGGTGCCATCACTCACCCACAACTCGGCTCCGTTGAGGCCATCGTCGGCCATAAAAAATACTTGCTCACCTACTACTGTCAAACTCTCAATATTGCTACCACCGCCTCCCCGGTAAATGTCTTTGACCAATTGGGTGCCTGCTTCGGTGCCATCACTCACCCACAATTCGGATCCGTTGAGGCCATCGTTGGCGCTAAAAAATACTTTGCCTTTTACTTCGACAAACACTGGAATTTCTACAAAATAGTTCTGCTCAGGTACTACATTTTTTAGTATTCTTGTGCCAGCCTCGGTGCCATCGCTCACCCATAATACATAGCCATTGGTGCCATCATGGGCCCAAAAAAACAATTGATTATTCACCACTTTCAAGTTGAAAGGGTAACTTCCCCGTCCAGTATCAGGGTTAATTTCTTTGAACAAATGAGTGCCTGCTTCGGTGCCATCGCTTACCCAGAGCTCTACATTGTACTGGCTGGATCGGCCTTGAAAATATATTTTGTTGTTAAATACCACTAACTCTTGAGGAGCGCTTCCAAGTGCCCCTACGATCATATCCTTCACTAAATGGGTACCTGCTTCGGTACCATCGCTTACCCAGAGTTCATGGCCATGCACGCCATCGTTGGCTGAGAAGTAGTATTTGTTATTGAACTGTACAAAATTTCTGGCTTGGCTTCCATTGCTTCCGGTTTGGATATCAAGCACCATCTTGGTTCCAATTTCGGTACCATCACTCACCCATAACTCCTTATTGTGGGTACCATCATTGGCCGTAAAAAACAGTTGATTGTCTGTGGCAGTGAATTCAGCAATGTCGCTATTGGTAGTACCTGCATATATATCTTTGACCAAATGGGTACCCGTGGCAGTGCCATCGCTCACCCAGAGTTCTTTGCCATTGGTGGCATCTTGCGCAATAAAATATAATTGGTTATTACAAACCTTGAACTGCTGCGGATTGCTGTCACCTGCTCCAGCCTCAATGTCTTTGAATACCTGAGTACCTGCCACGGTGCCATCGCTTACCCACAGCTCTGTTCCCTGAGTACTATTGGCACTAAAAAACAAATGATTGTTAAATAGGGTAAGCCCCGTAGGATAACTTCCATAGTCTTTCAGTTTTTTGAACATTTGGGTGCCCGCTTCAGTACCATCACTCATCCAAAGTTGGGTGCCGTCGTCAAAATTATTGGCCGCAAAGAATAACTTGTTCTGATATACCACTAACGACGTAGGGTAAGCTGATCGGCTACCAGTGTTGATATCTTTGAGCATTTGGGTGCCTGCCAAGGTCCCATCGCTTACCCAAAGTTCAGAACCATTGGTACCATCATCGGCTCTGAAAAAGATACGCCCGTTCCAGGCTACCAATGCACCTACATAACTACTACCAGTTCCAGGATTAATGTCTTTGAGCATTTTGGTGCCTGCTTCGGTGCCATCACTTACCCATAGCTCTTTGCCATGCACGCCGTCATCTTCGGCAAAGTACAGGCGATTATTGACCACAACCAATGGATTATTGGCTCCCCAACTGGATCGGATGCCTGCTATTTTTTGAGTACCTGCTTCGGTGCCATCACTCGACCATAGTTCGGTACCATTGCTGGTATTGGCATAAAAATACAGGCGATCGTTGAGCACGATTGGGTAAGTCATACTACTGCTACCATTGCCTGGGCGAATGTCTTTAATCATGCGCGTTCCGGCTTCGGTGCCATCGCTTACCCATAATTCCTGGCCATGTACACCATCATTGGCGCTGAAATAAAGTAGCCCCTGGAAAACAACTGTTTTGGAAATTGAGCTGTGGTCGCTTCCCGGGCGAATGTCTTTAATCATACGCGTTCCGGCTTCGGTGCCATCGCTTACCCATAACTCTTTGCCATAACCGCTTTGGTAAGCAGTAAAGAAAACTTGATTACCAATGGCTAACAATCCTGAGGGGTTCGAGGCTGCTGGGGTGGTATTGATGTCTTTTACTAGTTTAACCTGGGCAAACGTCCAGGAAGAATAGATAATACAGACCATCCAAGTCAATAGGATCGTCTTGTGGTAGTGCTGATGTGTTTTCATATAAATGTATGTACTGGTGTTTATTTAATCCACGTAAATAGTTGAGCATTTGCCCAAACATAGGCAACTGAATATCAAGCTCATACAAACCTTTCACTGAGTGTTAACCGTGAAAATGTTGTATAACTCAAGTAAATATCAAAAACAAGAAGTTATTAGGCCAAATAATTTAAAACCTAAGAAAAAGGGATGTAAATAAGGGGATAAAATAATAAGGTGGATTCCACAGTTTTGGGAATAGAGTAGTCAATGATTGAAATTTCATGGTCTGATAGTTATATGTTAGCAATGCAACAGGTGTAAGGTGTTGTTTAATCGCAAAAATAACAAAAACCAACAAGGGATAAATTTTTGGAGCAGCTTTTTGAAAAATAAATGCTTCTATTTCGTTTATTCACTTCATTGTATTATTTCAATATTTTAGCCAGAGGTATATTATTCAATGTGGTTAACAAAATACCCCCCAGTGCTTGTAACTGCACTGAGGGTTTCCAATTAAATAAACAATGTAGCAATCACTATTTGAAGTATACCTTCTTGGTCACTACCTGATCGCCTTGCACATAGCGTACAATGTAAATACCGGGTTTTTGGCCACTCATAGAGAAGGTGGTTCCATTACTACCCATGGCATCACGGGCAATGAGGCCTCCGTGGTCGTTGTACAAATATACTTGCGCCGCTTGAGGAGCCGCTTGATTTTTGAGTGTTACTTTGAGCACGTGCTGCTGCGAGTTACCCATAATGGTCAAGTGATTTTCCAAAGTTTTATGCACTGTTTCGGCATCGGCTAAAGTAGCTTTGAAGGTCTGTCCTTTTTCTACTTTAAAACCAGTAGTCAGCGTAATGGCTTTAGAAGCCTGATAAACTGCTTTTGTGTTTTGTTTACTCTTCAGACGAAAGGTAGTACCCGTGTGTACCTTATCATTATCTACACTTTTGTTTTGAAGGCTCTGTGCCATTCCGGCGGTACTCAATAATGTCAGTAATAATATGCTAAAGATGATTGATTGCTTTTTCATAATTTCTTGATGTTTTTTTGGGTTGGGTAAGAATAAGCTTATTTTTTGGATTGCTTTTGCACAAGTTTTTCCAGTTTTTCAAGTCTCTGCAACAAAGCTTGATTGGCTTGATTCAACGACTTTATTTGCTTGTTTTGCTGGATGGTATACAAGGTCAATTCTTCAATTTTGCGCAACAAAGTCGCATCCATTTCTACTACATTGATTCCTTTTTCGTTCACTTCTTTGGCCGAAGGTACGTTAGGTAAGTGGCTGTTTTTTTGGATAAAAGCTTCTACTTCACTCAAAGGGTTTAACTGGTAATTACGGGCAAAAACATAGTCGGGCCAGTTGGTTTCGGCATCTATTTGCACGGCTTCGGTACGGATACCATCAGCTACATACAAACCATATCCCGATCCATTGTAGTTATTAGTCCCAATAGCCATTGTTCCGTTAATTTTCAGAATTTTATTGTCAAATTCTCCGTAAATCAAAGGATTTGATCGTCCACTGGCAATATAAAGCCTCTTAGAACCAGTTTCGTAAAACCCAGCGTCTACCCCAATAAATACATTACTAGATCCAGAAGTATTACTGTAACCAGCACTTTGCCCTAAAAACATATTGCTGCTTCCAGTCAGGTTGTTGTAACCTGCATTTCTACCAACAATTACATTATGGTTACCGCTGGTATTTTTACGTCCAGCACTTACACCCAAGAACAAATTATTGGAACCTGTAGTAGTTTTATAGCCTGCTGCATAGCCAAAAAAGGAATTATAATCACCAGTAGTAATATTACTTCCTGTTCCTGATCCTTGAGTAGTATTACCAGTTTGGGCTTGAGCAAATACAAGGGTGGTAAGTGCGAAAAGGGATGTTAAAAATATTTTTTTCATTATTTGTGGATTTTTGTGGTCAAAAAAGCCTGACCATCAGTGAAATAAAGTGAAAATTTAGATGATTTGGGTTATTTCTTGATATGTGCTTTGATTAAAGCTTTCAATTCGGCCACTTCTTTTTGCAACTCGCTAATGTGTTTTTGTTGCTTTTTGAGGTGCTTTTGTTGGCTAATGGTGTGCAAAGTCAACTCCTCTATTTTGCGCAATAAGGTGGCATCCATTTCTACCACATTGATGCCTTTTTCGTTCACTTCTTTGGCCGAAGGTACGTTAGGTAAGTGTTTGTTTTGTTTGATAAAAGCTTCCACCTCGCTCAAAGGGCTCAACTGATAATCATTGGCAAAAACATAATCAGGCCAGTTGGTTTCGGCGTCGATTTGCACGGCCTCGGTACGGATACCATCAGCTACATAGAGTTTATAACCTGAGCCATTGTAGTTGTTAGTACCTACGGCCAGGGTTCCATTTATCTTTACAATGTTGTTGTCAAATTCACCATAAATCAAAGGTATGTGTCCACCAGCAATATATAATCTATGAGAACCAGTTTCGTAAAATCCGGCATCTACTCCAATAAATACATTGTTGCTTCCCGTAATGTTTCTATAACCAGCACTTTGTCCTAAAAACAAATTACTGTTTCCTGATAAGTGATTAAGCCCAGTATTTCTTCCAATGAATACATTATGATTACCACTCGTATTTTTAAGACCAGCGGCTACTCCCATAAACAGATTATTGGAACCAGTAGTAGTGTTATGACCCGCCGATATGCCTACCAGGGTGTTATAATCACCTGTGGTAATGTTGGTGCCTGCACCAGAACCAAGTTTTACATTGCCAGTTTGCGCTTGTACAAACAAGAAAGTAAAAAGCGCGAAAGTCGAGGTTAAGAATAATTTTTTCATTTTGGTTGTTAGTTTAATTGTGGTAATTGATTTGGCTACGTTTTGGTGGTTAGGTTACAACCACCAAGACATAGTAAGCCTGATTAGTAGCTCATAAGCCACTAAAAACAGTTTAGTTAGTGAATAATTCCTTGATTATTTTTTGGTTTGCATTTGTTGCTCAAGTTGCTTGAGTCTTTTTTGGAGGGCTTCTATTTGCTTATTTTGCTGAATGGTATACAAAGTAAGCTCTTCTATTTTGCGTAAAAGGGTGGCATCCATTTCCACTACGTTGATGCCTTTTTCGTTCACTTCTTTGGCCGAAGGCACATTAGGAAGGTGACTATTTTTTTGAATAAAAGCTTCTACTTCGTGGAGAGAGTTGAGTTGGTAATTGCGAGCAAATACATAGTCGGGCCAGTTGGTTTCAGCATCTATTTGTACTGCTTCGGTACGAATGCCATCAGCTACATACAGGCCATACCCTGATCCATTGTAGTTATTAGTCCCTACGGCCAGGGTTCCATTTATCTTTACAATGCCGTTGTCAAATTCACCGTAAATCAAAGGGTTAGAAGAACGTCCAGCATTAATATAGAGTTTATTAGAGCCTGTTTCATAAAACCCAGCATCTACCCCAAGAAATACATTATTAGAGCCCGTGGTATTGGTGTAGCCAGCACTTTGCCCTAAAAATACGTTACTGTTTCCTGATAAGAAGTTATAGCCAGTGTTTCTTCCAAGTATCGTATTGTAATTACCAGTGGTAATTTTTTTGCCTGCACTATTACCAAGTGTTAAATTGCCAGATTGGGCTTGTACAAACAATAAACTGCAAAGCATGAATGTTGAAGTCAAAAATAATCGTTTCATTTGAGTGGTTGTTTAGTATTAGGATTAAAAGAGTGAATAAGTATAACAAGCTTGTTTGATCATAAGAAGAAGTCCAAGTAAGATTTGTACTCACTTTTTATTTTTTTTATCCAAAAAAATATTTAAACCACTCACTATCAATTATTTATTTTTTAATAAAAAATACAATATTTAAAAACTTGTAAGATTAGGCAAGTGTTTTTTCGATATTTGTGTGTTCCTCTAAAGGTGTAATTCAGGTAATTTAACGCATCATTTGAGCAATAAAAAAGGTAAAAAATCCTGAATTTTTATCACATATCGTCTTCTTTGAAACAAATCATTTTAAAATTTGATCATATGGCACCAAACAATTGAACCTTATTAAGCATACTTAAATCTTTGCCCTAAACAACAAAAGCCCCTGACAATCAGAGGCTTTATATTTTTTTTGTATATAAAGGTAAATACCTATTCCTTCACAAATATTCGACTCACCACTTCTTCACCTACTTGTATTTTGAGAATATATTTGCCCGCGGGCAAACCAGACACCTCTACACTCATGGTTCCGTTTTGGAGGGTTTGGGTGGTTTGTAGTACGAGAGTACCCAACATATTGTAAGCAGTGAGGCTTACTTGGTTGGCGGCTTTGCCAGTGAGTTTTAGTATCAAAATGTTTTTTACCGGATTAGGAAATAAAGCAAGAGTGGCATCCTGTAGATTTTCCGAAAGGCTGGTAGGGTCAGTTATTAACGTAAAATCTTCGCTGGTAGTCACCGTTTGCCCATTCACTTCCACGGTGATTTTTCCAGTAGTCGTGCCAGTGGGCACGGTTACTTTCAGTTCGGTACTCGTCGCCGAAGTGACCGTAGCAGTGATGCCGTTAAATTTCACTACATTATTGGCGGCGGTAGCGTCAAAATTGGTTCCGGTAATCACTACCTCATCACCCTCTTTGCCACTTTTTTGGGAAAAATCGGTAATCATAGGCATTGGATTCGTTGCAATGGTTACTGTGAAATCCTCTGCACTGGTCGCTACTTGTCCATTCGCTTCTACGGTAACTTTTCCAGTAGTGGTTCCTGTAGGTACGTTTACTTTGAGTTCAATACTTGTTGCTGCAACGATCGTAGCGGTAGTCCCGTTAAACTTCACCACATTATTGGCAGCAACAGCGTCAAAGTTGGTACCAGTAATTATTACCTCATCGCCTACCTTGCCACTTTTTGGGGAGAAATCGGTAATGGTAAGAGTTGGAGTGGTAGATTTTTCATAAGCGTAGAGCTCTCGGCCATATTGACCATCAGAAGCAGCAAAATATAATTGATTTCCAATTACCTTTAATCCGCTAGGTGAACTGCTAAAGAATCCAGGATTAATATTTTCTACTAATACAGTTCCAGTTTCGGTGCCATCGGTTTTCCAGAGTTCTCGGCCATGTACAGGATCAAATGCGCTAAAATACAGCTCTTCATTAAATAACTCAAGGTCATGAGGGGCACCAGACCCTCGCCCTGGGTGTATATCTTTGATCATCTTAGTACCAGCCTCAGTACCATCACTTACCCATAGCTCTTCTCCTTGTACACCATCATTGGCCGAAAAATATACTTTATTGTTCCAAACTAAGTGTACATCAAGGTTTCCTATTCCGCTATTTTTTCCGGGTCTGATATCTTTTATAAGTTTAGTACCTGTTACGGTTCCATCACTTACCCACAATTCAGTACCATAAGTGTCATCAATTCTTGTAAAATAAACTTTATCGTCGCTTGCTATAAACTGATTCATGTTTTTGGAATCAGTAGTTAACTGAGTAACGTTTCCTTGTGCGTCCATTACCCGCAAAAAAGTGCCACTACCATCAGTAAAAAACAAGTGGTTTTTAGTACCGATCAAGTTACGGGGACTAAAGCCTACGCTTCCTGGTGTGATATCTTTTACAAGCACAGTTCCAGCTTCAGTCCCATCTGTTTTCCATAATTCAGCACCATGGGTACCGTCTTTACCTCTGAAATATAATTGATTGTTAAAAACAGCAAAATTTGAAGAATTTATGTTTTTAACCAATTTAGTGCCTGCTATGGTACCATCACTCACCCATAGCCCTCCAGCACTACCAATAGGATTCACGCCAAAATACAATTTATTTTGCCATACAATAGACCCCTCAAACAAATAGGTAAAGCTTTTCAATTGTTGGGTACCAGCATTGGTGCCGTCACTTACCCATAGTTCATGTTCTGTACTTGCCTTATTAATTTCAAAAAATAATTTATCACCAATTACTTGGTGTATTTTATAGGTAGATGATATCGTTTTCATCAATTGAGTACCAGCCTCAGAACCATCACTCGCCCAAATTTGACTGAAATTAGAAGTAAAAAATAATTTACTTTTGCCGGCCTTGGCATTAAACAGATTGCTTCCTTGTGGAGCAGAAGCGTATTTTTTCACCAATTGAATTTGATTACTTTTATTTATTTTCCACAATCCGCCATCATTTTGCGTATCAACACTATTAAAATACAAGGCATCATTCAACACCTCAAAATCACTTGCTGTTCCGCCTTGCAAATCCAATTGTTGAGTACCAGCATTGGTGCCATCACTTACCCACAATTTTGGATCAACCAATGACACATTATTTGTCACAAAATACAATGTGTTATTGAATACTTTCCAATTGTTTACAAGCTCAGATGTACTTAAACTTCTAAATAGCTTAGTGCCTGTGGTTGTTCCATCACTTTCCCATATCCCCTGGTCTTTTATTTCAAAATAAAGCTTGTTACCCCAGATAATCGTATTTCTTATATCATTTCTTGTTACTGAAATTTTTTTAACCATTTGGGTACCAGCTTCGGTACCATCACTCATCCAAACTTCTTGTTCATTAACATCATCCACAAAAAAATATAATGCATCGGCACTCATCGTCATACGACGACGCACTGTTCCCACATTGTTTTTCACTTGTTGGGTTCCAATTTCGGTACCATCGGTCATCCATAAGGCACCATTGGCCATAAAGTAGACTTTCCCTTTAAAATTGATGAAATGTTTGGGATAAGCATTTCCACTGCCTACACTGATATCTTTTAATAAATGAGTACCTACTTCAGTACCATCGCTTACCCATAATTCGTGGCCATGCACACCATCATCCATCTGGAAATATAGCTTTCCATTGTGGGCTAATACTCTTTCAAAATTAGTTGCTAAACTCGAGGATAACTTTTTTACCAATTGAGTACCTGACGCAGTACCATCACTTACCCATAAGTTTACCTCTTGATTTTTCTGAATCATAAAGAAAATTTTGTTTTGAGTAGCCGCCGCTTTCGAGAATTTTCCTAGTTCTGCATCAGGAACTATATGATTCATAATTTTAGTGCCTTCCTCAGTGCCATCTGTATACCATAATTCATTACTGATGCTAGAAGAACCTGTCATAAAAAGAAGTTTTCCGTCCATCACACTAAAATCTAAGGGATTACCTCCCCCAAAACCAGGTGACAGCTCTTTCAATACCTTTGTACCAGTAGTAGTGCCATCGCTTATCCATAAATTTAAGCCATCTGCTAGAAATAACTTCCCATTTAACGACGCAATAGGTCCTTTTAGATTACCACTAAAAATATCTGGATTAATATCTTTTACCAACCTTACTTGCCCTTTAACCATAAAAGAAACACTCAAGCATAGAACACAAAGTATCGGCCACCCTTGAAATTTGGAGAGTGTTTGTAACACTGATTTTTTTGGCTGTTTTTTTAATTTCAAACTTATTTTTTGAATCATTTCTTTCTAATGTTTTGTGAAAGTTTCTGCGTTTGATATTGCCTGATTACTTTATATCTTTTGGTTATTCAAAGCACAAAGAATCTATCAAGGCCAATTTTGGAGTGAAATAACAAAAAAACAGCAGTAACGAATTGGGCATATAAGTCAAAAAATTGGTCATATAAGTCAAAGTCTATAACTCATTTATAATCAACATATTAAAACAATTCCTTTTCAAGAAGCCTTATTATTTCAGTCGGCAGATCATTGACCAATATTGAAGTTTGGTGTATAAAAAAAGCAGGATCTTGATCACTAAGGTCCTGCTTCAAAAACTTGTGTAACTTTTCGTTTTACTCTTTCAAAATGCTTCGGCTCACCACTTCTTCACCTACTTGTATTTTGAGAATATATTTGCCTGCGGGCAAGCCAGACACCTCTATACTCATGGCTCCATCTCGGAGAGTTTGGGTGGTTTGCAATACGGACGTGCCCAACATATTGTAAGCAGTGAGGCTTACTTGGTTGGCGGCTTTGCCAGTTAGCTGTAGCTTTAAGGTATGGGCTGTGGGGTTAGGGAAGAGTGTCAAGGTTGCACCTTGTAAGTCTTGGGGCAAACTGGTAAGACTTATGAGAAAATCATCGGCACTGGTCGCAACCTGCTGATTGTTCTGTACCGTTATTTTTCCAGTGGTCGCAGATTCTGGTACCGTTACTTTGAGTTCACTGGTGGTAGCCGCAATAACAGTGGCATTGGCCTGATTAAAACGTACCACATTATTGGCAGGGGTGGTCTCAAAACTAATTCCGGTAATGGTTACCTCGTCTCCTGGCTTGCCGTATTTTGGAGAAAAACTTAATGTTCCTAAGTTTCGAGGCAATGGCTGGTATACGTGTAGTTCGGTACCATTGCCACTATTGGCTGCTAAGAAAAGTTTGTTGTTCCAAACCTTAAAACCAGTTGGGTTGCTACTTCTGAGGCCAGGGAATATATCTACCGCAAGTTGCGTTCCGGCTGAGGTACCATCGGTATACCATAGTTCTCTTCCTTGTGCTGTATTTTCGGCACTGAAGTAAAGCTTATTGTCGTATTCAAAGAAGTCTTTCCCCCAACGCAATTCCTTATCGTCAGCTAAGATATAGGTTCCAGCCTCGGTACCATCACTCACCCACATATTGTTGTATAACGCAAAATATAGCTTTCCTTGCCAGACATACACTGCGGTAGCCGCACTTCCTTCCAAATCTTTAATTTTTTTAGTGCCATTTGCTGTACCATCGGTTTCCCATAAGAAATACTCAGCCCAAAAGAATAACTTTCCATTAAATTCTATCAATGCATCGACATTACTCGTAAACCTATTCAATGATACCAGTTTATTGGTTCCAGCTTCGGTACCATCGCTTACCCATAAATCCTGACCAAAGCTATTAGCATCAGAAAATGCAAAAAAGTAAAGTTTATTGTTATATAAGGTCAAACCCGTCGGGCTTGAAGAACGAAAATGTGATGATTGTGTCAAACGAGTGGTTCCAGCTTCGGTACCATCACTTACCCATAGCTCCCTACCTTCACTGTCGCTAGAGCCGTCCGCAACAAAGTAAAATTTATCTCCCCAAATTATAACACTATTGTCTCTAGTAAAATAATTGCTACTCCTAAACCTTCCAATAGCAGAAGTACCTGCTTCGGTACCATCCGTAGACCATATTTGTTTGAGTCCTGAAGAGGTGATCGCCCAGAAGTATAAGCGCCCTTTGAAGATGAAAAAATCTCGTGGGGCACTATCTTCTTTACCAGGATTCACATCTTTTAACAATTGAGTTCTAGCCTCAGTACCATCACTTACCCAAAGCTCTCGACCATGGGTAGCATCGCTTGCCTCAAAGTAAAGCTTTCCGTTAAATTCAATCGGGGCTCCTAACCAGCTTGCCTGTCTGCTACCTAAGTTAGTAATCTTGGTTGTATTTGCTTCAGTGCCGTCGGTAGTCCATAAGTTTCCTCCGGTACCATCATTCGCTACTAAAAGTAATTGGTTATTGTAAAAAAAAGAGCTTCCCTTATAACCATCAATCGTATTGACATACAAATCTTTCAATAAATTTGTACCAACCTCTGTACCATCGCTTACCCAAAGCTCTACTCCATGCTGGGCATCTTTGGCCTGAAAATATATTTTATTATTCCAGGTAAAAAACTGTGAAGGGGCACCATTACCCACTCCATTATAAATGTCTTTTACCATGACCGTACCAGCCTCAGTACCATCCGACTGCCACAACTCAGTGCCATGAGAGGCCGTGGTAGCTGAGAAATAGAGTTTATTATTGGATATCAATAACTCCGATGGATTGGAACCCTCCGCACCAGGGTTGATGTCCTTAAGCATTTTTGTCCCAGCCTTGGTACCGTCGGTTACCCAGAGTTCCTTACCATTGGTCACGTCATTGATCGTAAAAAAGGCTTGATTACCCAATACCACAATGGCGTCTAAGTTTCGTGATAAAATACCCTTGTATTCGGCTAATTCGGTAGTACCATCTGGAGTAAGATCGCTTACCCATAATTTCTCAACTCCTGAAAACAATATTTTGGAACCCAACTTGGTAAAGTTACTCAAGTTGTAACCAGTAAGCCCAAGTGAAGAATCATTTAAATCTACCAACATTTTAGTACCTGCTTCAGTACCATCCGATTCCCATAATTCGTCCCAAGAACTAAAGTACATTTTATCTCCTGCTACTTCTAAATCGTAAATAACTGTCCAGGAAGAACCAGGCGTAATGTCTTTGACTATTTTAGTGCCTGCCTCAGTACCGTCTGATTCCCACAACTCAATACCAGTTGATTCTTCGTAACCAACAAAATAAATTTTATCTCCTAAGGCTACCATCTGATTGGGCAATTCGTTAAACCCAATGGGTACTTCTTTCACCAGCTTAGTGCCTTCAACCGTGCCATCGGATACCCATAAACCACCATCTGGTTCATCAATCAAATAAAAATATAGTTTCCCTCCCATCTCAGTCAAATACCTGGGGGCCTTGCCAAAAACAGAATTCAATTGCTTTAAAAGTTTGGTGCCTTCCACCGTACCATCTGTCACAAACAACGCATTATACGCTACAAAAAAGACCTTATCTCCTACTTTGGTAAATAAACGAGGTTGACTAGTAAACCTTCCACCCCCTATCATCTTAAAAAATTGGGTACCTGCTGTAGTTCCATCGGTTACCCATAAATCTTTTTTTCGTGCGTGGTCGTCTGCCACAAAAAACAAGCGATTGCCCAAAGCAAAAAAACTATTAGGATCCCCGTTGCCTGAAGTTTGATTAATGTCTTTGACCATTTTCACCTGAGAAAAGATCGGGAATGAACACCATAGCATCAAAATTAAATGTAAACCAAGACTTACTCGTTTTGCGTAGTTAATCGTCATTAAAATATCTATTATAAAGTTTGATAATATTTTTTCTTCATATACCAATGCAAGGCAGGAGACATGGACATTTTTTCTAAAAAAAAATTTCGTCGTAAGTAAGAGGAGGAAACAATTATGGGTTACTGTACTCTTTGTCCTTAGAATAATTTCGTGTGTTTTTGCCTGACATTTTGAAGGGCACAAATTACGGGTAAAAATGGCTATCATAACCCGGACATAATCGTCAAATACCCAGACAAATCACTCAAAAGGGCTTATACACATACTGCTAAAGCAAAAAAAGCACACGCGAAAACGCGTGCGCTCATTTTTTGAAACCCCTCTCAGTCTCCCCTGATTCAAGGGAGAGGCTTTTACAAGATCAAGTGGGCCAATAAAAGTTGAGGAAATTACTTCACTTGAAAATCTACCTCCGATACAGCGTTGCCATTGGTAAATTTAATCAGGTATTTGCCTTTTTTCACGTAAGTACCTTTGTTAGTTTTGAGGTCCCAGGCGTGGTTGTAAAAGCCAGGAACCGATTGGCCATTCATCTTTCGAATCACCGCTCCGCTCTTTTTGTCTTTCACCTCAATTTTTACCTGGCCACTTTTGCCCACATAATACATCAAGTTTACTTTAGGTTCGTATGCTTTGCGATACTTTACCCATTGCTTACCCCAAGCCGAAGAATAGCGCATAGATTTCGGCTTCATTGCTAGCACCCGTGCATTGTTTTTTCCTTTCAGTTTTTGTAAAGGCTTTACGTCCATTACATATACGCTGCGTCCGTGGGTAGCCAGTACCAATTCGTTGTCGCGAGGATGTACAATCAAATCATAAGTAGCCACATTGGGGTAATCGTTCATGACTAAGTGCCAATTTTGGCCACCATTTAAGCTTATATAAGCTCCCTGATCGGTTCCAGCATATAGCAAATCAGGATTTACCGGGTCTTGGATCAAGCGATTCACCGCTTCGTCGGGCAAATCACCATTAATCTTGGTCCAGGTCTTGCCATAATTGATGCTTTTGTACATATATGCCTTGAAGTTGTCACTACGGTAGCCGTTTAAGGCCAAAAACACAGTAGCTTCGTCGTGGGCCGAAGGGAACAAGCTACTCACCCATAAATCGTTGGGCAATCCACTGTTGATCAGTTCCCAGCTTCCGCCTCCGTTGCGAGTCACTTGTACATTGCCATCGTCGGTTCCTATGTAAAGAGTATTGAAGCTTTTAGGAGATTGCTCGATGCAGGTAATGGTAGAAAATGGCACATTTTTGCTCGCCTTGCTCTTGGTCAAGTCGCCGCTAATGGGCTCCCAGTTACGTCCCTGGTCCAGGCTTTTGTATACCTTTTGAGCTCCCATATACAAAATATCAGGATTGAATTTACTCATCACCAATGGTGTGCGCCAGTTGAAACGTAGAGGCTTTTCGCCAAGATTATGAGTAGGGGTAATACGACTCCCTCTCCGGTTTTTACCAAGATTAATTCGGGCATAATTACCAAATTGTAATCCAGCATACACCAAGTTGATGTTTCTTGGATCAGCCACGACAAACATACCATCTCCTCCGTATAATCTTTGCCAATATTGTGGGTCACGTGAATTGGCAGGGCGCGAAGTTCCTCGATATACCCCGTTATCTTGCAAACCACCATACACATTGTAAGGCTTTTCCATGTCTACATTCACAGTATAAAACTGCCCTACTGGTACATTATTCAAATGACGGAAAGTAGCTCCAGCATCAAAGCTGTCATACAAACCTCCATCGTTACCCAATAAAATTCGGTCAGAGTCTTTAGGGTCAATCCACATAGCCTGGTGATCGCTATGGGCGTTGCGGGCAATCTGAGTCCAGGTTTTGCCACCATCGGTAGATTTCAGGCAAGGTACCCCAAAGGTATATACCACTTCTGGATTGTTGGGGTCCACCCGGATTTGGCCAAAGTAATAACCATAAGTGTTAAACACGCGCCCCATTTTATACGCATTTACTTTTTTCCAGCTTTTTCCGGCATCGTTAGAGCGGTACACTTCTATCCCTTTGATAGAGGTATTGAACAACGCATCATTGGCATTGTTGAAATACTCAGCCAAGGCTTTGGGTGGGTACTTACCGCTTTTTATTTCGGACTTTACCACTTTGGCGTTGTACTTACGAGGATAGCGCTTGCTGCGTAAAAACTTGTTCAGGTCTTTGTTGTTGATTTTTTGAAAATCGGTAGCTGACATTTTGCGCAAAGCGGCAAAAGTGATTTTAGGTTGAGGTCCTTTGCGTTTGGTTTTTACCTCTTCCTGGTTGTCTACCACGAGGTACATAACATTAGGTTTGGTCAGACAAACATCGAAACCTACCCGGCCCATATGCTTGGCTTCGGGTAAACCTTTGGTTACTTTTTTCCAGGTATCTCCCCCATCTTGTGACATAAATACTCCCGAACCAGGGCCATTCTCTTTGAAGTTCCAGGCCTTACGCGCTTTTTCCCAAGATGCCGCATACAGCATGTTTGGGTTGGTGGGGTGAATGGTTAAGTCTATAATGCCACTTTCATCGTTTACATAAAGCGTTTTTTTCCAGGTTTTGCCGCCATCGGTGGTTTTGTAAACCCCACGGTCTTTGTTTTTGCTATACAAGGCACCTAGTGCCGCTACCCACACAATGTTTGGGTTGGTTGGGTGGATCACGATTCGGCCAATGTGCTGGGTGTTTTCCAAGCCCATGTGCTGCCAGGTTTTACCACCATCGGTAGATTTGTACACCCCATAGCCTGAGTAACTTGAGCGGCTACTGTTGTTTTCTCCAGTACCCACCCACAGAATGTTTTCATTAGAAGGGGCTAAAGCAATGTCGCCAATGGTCAAGCGATCTTGATGGTCAAAAATAGGCTGGAAGCTCAATCCATTGTTGGTAGTTTTGAATACCCCGCCTGAAGCATAGGCCACATAATACAACTTGGAGTTTTTGGTACTTCCCTGAATGTCAATTACCCGACCTCCCATGATCATAGGGCCAATGTTACGAATAGGGTATTCCTTCAGATAAGAAGTTTTGCGCATTTCCTGTTTGCGCTTTACCGAGGCTTTGAGGAGCTCGCTACTGGGAAACTCCTGCGCTAAGGATACGCCCACCCATGCTATCAGTGTCAATAGCGTCAGCATTGTGGCAGGTAACATCCTGTTTATCAAGGGATTAGTGTAGTTTTTTCGCATAAATTTTAGTATTTATTAAAGACAATTTATTCTTAAAAAAATAAACTCAAAATAGGTCGAAAATTGTCATTTTGCAAAAACAGCTCAAAGCTTTAACAACTTGTTTGGATTTGGGTTTTCTGCAGATCTCAAATCCTAAACAATGCTTGAATACCTCCCCTGAAATGTTGATTAATTAGCCTACCAAATTTTATCTAACAATTGATGGTGGTAAAACCTTGTTTTTTTTAGGGTTGTCCATTGGTTGTCCATTGTGGTTTTTAACCATTCTGCTCCTTTTTTAAGTAATTAGTATACCCTACAACAAATGTTTGGTAGGCAAAATAACCTGATATGCTTAATATCATTACTAACAAAGCTTTTATTGCATACCTACATGAACTCATACATAAACAATCAACAAAATACTAAGAGAGGCACGGAGTCATCATTCATTCCTTTTGCTCAATCTCCTATATGGCAACTACAACGTGAATATTTTGAAAATAAAGGCATACAAGCCTGGAGCACGGGCGAAGTACCTCATTACGTGACCAACAATCCCTACACTGCTAAAGTGTATGCAAATATTGTTTTAGGTTTTTTACGCGATCATTATGCGCCACATATGCCCGACGAGCCAGTGTATATTGTAGAATTAGGTACTGGTTCGGGCCGCCTTACCTATCACCTTTTATTAGCACTGGTGCAACTGGCAGAAGCAGCCGCAGATCAAATCCCTCCTTTTGTGTATGTCATGACCGATTTTGTACAAGAAAACCTTGACTTTTGGGAAATACATCCACGCCTGAAGCCTTTTTTTGAAAGCGGAATACTGGACTATGCGCTTTTTGATGCGGAAAAAGACACGACTATTTATTTACAAAAACACCAAAGAACATTGACTCCCAAAAGTGTGTCTCAACCCATTGTAGCACTTGCCAATTATTTTTTCGATGCCATTCCTCAAGAGCTTTTTTACATAGACGAAGGGCAAGTATACCAAACCTTGATCCACCTGGGAGACTTTAATGATCCTGATGTAAGAGAGATGGATGTTCGGTATGGATACGAGCTTATAGAAGAACCACCTTTTGAGGAACCCTCTTTGCGGCAATTGTTTCGCCAATACCAACAACAAATGGAGAATAGTCATTTATTATTTCCTCATATTGGTCTTCGTTGCTTGACAAACATCAAGGCATTGTCGCTCAAGGGGCTGCTATTGATTACCGCCGACAAGGCCGCTCATCAATTAGAAAAATGGCAAAACCGGCCTGAACCTTATATGGCCCCCCATGGAGGGTGTTTTTCGCTTACGGTCAACTACCATGCCCTCAAGGAACATTGTCATTTCCAAGGTGGTAAAGCCTTGTTGCCTAGTCAAGCATCGCCTGGAATTACTATAGGCGCTTTTCTTTATGTAAACAAGCCTGAAAATTGTTACGAAACCTTGCTCAATTACCAAGCTCACGTCAATGACTTTGGCACCGATGATTTTTTTAGCATCAAAAAACACATTGAACAAGAAATCCCTACGCTTTCTCCTCGCTCGCTATTCGCTTATTTGCGTTTGGCTCATTATGATGTCAGGTTATTTAGGCAATTTTTACCCCGTTTCCAGAAATTGGCCAGCACCTTCAACGATCAAGCCCGCGAGGAAGTGCTCAAAACAGCCCAAAGGGTTTGGCGCAACTATTACCCTATGGGCGAAAGTTATGACTTGGCTGCCGAAACGGGCTTTTTGTTACAAACCCTTCAATTTCCTTCTGAAGCCATCACTTTTTTTCAATGGTCGGAACAAATCCAAGGATCTAAAGAAGAGGTACAATACCAACAAGCTTTGTGTTATCAGACCCTGGGCGAAATAGAAACCTGTAAAGCCCTGCTGGAAAAAATATTGGCCCACAATCCAAGACACCAGCCCACTACTGGACTATTGAATGAATTGTTGAACCACCATTAAGCGTCAATGAGCTTTGGGTAGATTTTCTACTCGAGGCCTATTTATCCCATAAACCAACGATTGATTAATACTGACCATATTCATTGAAAAAAGCTAAAATATATGCCTGGTAAACAAAAAGCCAATGAGGCTGAAAATAATCAACTCAATGCCTCTCCTAAAAAAGGGATTCACAAAAAAAAGAAAGGAACTCACAAAGCAAAGCAAAAGCTCATCAAGGCCAAACAAAAACCGGTGAACAAAAAGCACAAGCACATTTTTGGAAACCCAAGTGACCTGGCGTTTGCAGAAAGACTCCATTGGCAAACTTCGCCGTCCAAAAAGAAGGCGACCTCCAAAGACAACGACCACTCCAGGCGGGAGTTGTACCTGATACTCAATCAGAGCTTTAAGGTTGACAAAGGGAACAAGCCAGTACAGGACACAGATGTAAAAAATATGTGGGAGCAAATCAGAGCCTCTCAAGAAAATAACCAACTTCTTCATAATGACCAATCCCTTGTAGCACTCATCAACGAACAAAAAGAAATAAAAGAGGTAAAGGAAGATGTACCAGATACTGAAATTGTTGACATACCAGAAGCAAAGAAGCAAGGTAAGAAGGAGGAGGTATTGGATAATGAAATTATCGGCATACAAGAAGACACGAAGCAGGATAAGGCCAATTTCATCAGATTGTTGAACCAAATAGAAAAGCATTATGGTACATCTTATGACCAAATACCTGCCCACGAACTACGTCATTTAATATTACTCCAAGGATATGATGAAACCTACCTTGATTTGCTATACGATCACTTCATCACACCAGGTAAGCAAAAGCCACCCAAAAAGGTGAATGAGTCAAAAGATGATACTCTGACACAGTTTGTTCAATTGATTAGTGCCATAGAGTTTAATTATAAAATACCCCACGAACAAATGGATCCAGCGTTATTGAAACAAATGATCATCAAAGAGGGGTATGACCCTCACTATCTGAAATATTTGGCCAAGCCTAAAAAAGGTAATAATAAACAAAAGCAATCTAAGAAGTATCAACCCCAATACACTGATGATGAAGTAAAAGCGGCCACAGCATATCCAGAGGATATTGGAAAGTTTAAAAAATTTGCCAAGTCCATGCATAAAAATCCTTCTTTTCAAGAGCAGGATTTGAAAACGCAACTGAATGACATGTATAATACTGAACAACAGTATTCACCTTTCCGCCCTCGCCCCGCTAAAACTCAAGAAATAAAAGAGGTAAAGGAAGATACAGATGTAGACATCCATAATATTGAGGAGATAAAAGACGAAGCCAAGGTACCTAATTTAGACGGAAAGCAACTCCTTAATACCTTTCTAGCATCAAGATTAGAAGAGAAAAAGCTGATTCAAATGTTAATAAAAGAAAACCCGCCAAGCACATTGTATCTACACTTGGCTCACATGTTCCAAAAATACCACAAAAAAAAGCCTGTAATTGATGCTATTATAAAAGATAAAAATATGCATCTCAATGCCTTTTATCAATTAATTTTTAACCATTGGAATCAACCCCACCACTTTATAGACTTGGCGAAATTAGCTGTTCACATTAGTAATATGAACAGCGAAAAAATATCAGACCTACCACTATTAAAAAGCCTGGCTTTGAAAACCAACATTACCGCTGAAAATTTAAAATTACTTGCAGGTGCAGATAATGTAACAAGCAATATAAACTTCTTACAACTTATGGTTAGTTTGTTTCCAACAGACAAGGCCTGGCAAGATGCGTTTTTTAAAGATGTCTTGACCGACATGCTTAATGGTGGAGGAGCCGTTGGTATACCTGGTATGGGAGGAGATTTGGTGTTTGCAAAAGTAGGAGAAGTAAATTCAACAGAAAATACATCTTCTAATAAAAACAAAACCCTGCTGGATATTGACTTTATGGAAAAAGAAGGATTCCAACAAAAATTACTGAGTCCCCCCAATAGTATGTGGGAAGAAGAACAGCTAGGGTTTGCCCATTTCTGCGTAAGTCAGTTCAAAAACGCTACTTTTGCCCAACAATTCATTGATGATGAAAACAAAACAGACCTTGATGATGATGACCGGCAAGAAGTAGCAGACAACATGAAAGCGTACCTGGACAAAGGATTGGAAGCTATGCCAAAACAACTTCCTATTGCAAAAGAAGTCACCAGAAATGATTTATACAATTGTCCAATTTGTGAACTGCATAAGTTAATAAGGCCTCTTCAGGAGAACTATGGTAAAGACTGGACAAAATTGTATTTTACTCAACCAAACAAACGACTTATTTGCGACCTATTGGTTACAATGATTGACAACACTCAAAACTGGTTCGCTTTCACTTTCGATAAGACACTTAAGGTAGGGGATTTTTTACAAAAACCTGTATTAGGGCAAGCCCTTATAAAGTTTATGCAATCTGGTGCCAAGACTTACATTCCTGCGGAGCCTATTAGTTTTTATCCAAAAGGTGACAAATCTGCTCCCAAAAAAGCAATTAGTTTTAGAATTCCACAACACTTTATCTTATTTGCAAAACTTTGCAACAAAATGGCTGAGGTAAATCTCCCAGACATGAAAGAAGAGTTTTTTCTTATCTTTTGGGATAACCATCAAGAAGTGTTCAATTATTCTCCGCAATTCTTGCATAAATTCGTCGCCTATTATAATCGCATTCCTAATAAATATCAAAGAGCTCAATTCATAAATCGTAAGTGTATGCTTGCCTTTAAAAAGTTAGCAGAAAACAAAGCCAACCCTTCAGAATACTTTGATTCCCCACTAAAAAAATATATCCACAACTTTTTTGTTTTCGACTATGAAACACTTGAGAAGCTCACTAAGAGGTTTGAGGAGGGTAATAAGGAAGGAAAACCATTGTGCTTGATATTACATACCAATGATGACACCCAGGCATTTGTTCAGGACAAAAGCCTTAAAGCCGTGATTGATCATCCCAACTTATTTACCTTGGTATTAGAAGGACACCCAGATTTGGCTTCTTATGGACAATTGATTCCTCAAATCGCAAAAAAATATGGTGTCAACAAAAAAATTGACCAAATAATGCTCGCTGGGCATGGCTACCGTGATCGTATGCATCTTACCAGAAATCACGAATTTACCATTGGCAACGAATCTTTAGACCAACTATTGGACGTCATTTTTGACAATATGGATAAGGTAGGAGACTCAGCAGATACAATGCAACCCAACCGACGCTTCTTGATGAATTCGTGCAGTACCAACCAAGCAAGTTTGATGGATCCTATCGGTGATAAACTTAAACGTACAGTACGCCTTAAAAATGGTGATGAATATGACACTTGGGACACTCGTCCGTATGATCAAAGATTATTCAACCTTCCAGCCAAAGAACACCAAGCCCTACAAAAAGCCTGGTATAAAAATAACCCACGCCTGCAACGATACATTGAAGCATATGCCAAGAAAAAAGACAGTGCTGTTAAACATATTATTGGGGCAAACCAAACCACCCAAGAAGATCGACTCATGAACAAAAAGGGGCAATTGATCCTGGCAGACAAATATCTCGATTATGATATTTCGTTGCAAAAACGACCGGACCAAATTCGTGATGCATTGGCCAAAGCCTACAACCCGTTTATATTCAAAGCTTACCTATTGGAGGCTTATTCTCGAGACGATTTTGAGAAGGAATGGCCATTGATCAAGAAAATTATCCGAAAAAGAGTAGCCAATGCCGACAATCTTAAAGGCCAAACTACCATCGTTGCCAAGAATAAAACTATAAGGATGGATTTAATGGATAAGGAATTAGCAAAAGTGTTGGAAGAGCCTTTCAAAGTAAAAAATGTCTACCAAATTTATGAAGGTTGGCAAAATATTAAAAATGATAAGGATAAAAGAATTTTTGATCCAGGTCCTCTGCATGAAAATTACAAAGGATATTGATTAGTTCTTTAACAAAGAGGAAATAACTTTCATAAAACATTCAAAGTAGCCATTAATTGTCCCCCTATGAAATCAGCCTGAAACATTTTCACTGTTACAGTGCTAAGATAATAGCAGTTTATCCTATAATGAACCACTTCTGGTAGGGGCTTGCTATGCTAAGCCCTTGCCCTCTTTGGTCTCTTTATCTGCAAACTCAAAGACTTTAGAGCAGTTCTAACGTAATTTATCATTCCAAATAATCAAGTCTTGTAAATTATACAGATTACCTGTTTCTGTAACTGTCCATCCCTTGTCCATTGCCATTTTTCGCAACTCTGCTGCCTTTTGTCGAACTTTAATGTATCTAAACATAAAACAGATATCTATCAATATTGAGGGAATTAATCCTAACTATTTTTCTATCTCATCAATCAGCTTTTTTTGAATCTGTACGCAAATAATTACCCTAACCACAACGCTTAAATATGTACCAGTCAATTCTCATAAATGCAAAAGTGCGAATTATTAATCGCCCTGGCCCCTATATAGGTGGTGGTCACCTTATTTCACCCCAAGAGCACTGGCCTTCTAAGTATATCGGCTCATCAGGCTTAGCCCAAATACTATTTTTAGAGGCCATAAGCCCTTGCCCCACACTACTCACACTTTCGGAAACGACTACACTTATGAATCACCCTGTATAGATAGAAAAGCTTATGCCTACACCCAAGAAACAGGACACTCCCCAATACAATAATGCCCAGACCAGGAAGGGCAAGCATAGGGGCAGGTACGGAAATGTACCATCTAAACATAAGCCTGTGCCTAAAAAACACAAGTATACCTACACCTTTGGTCATGTAAATGACCAGGCTTATAAAGAAGTAGTGCTATCTCAGCCTCCCCCCAAAAATCCAAAGAATTTATCCGAGCAGAAACAAAATCTCCCCAAGAAAAACGAAAAAAAAAATAAAAAGAAGCCCAAAAATAAAGCAACATCTCCACAGGCGCTCATCTTAAGAAACTTGAAACAGGAACTCAACCAAGACCTTGAACCTCAAAAAGACCTTAAGGAATGGGAGGAATTCAGAAATCATCCTAAAAATATCTCGCAAACCGACCATACTGCCTCTTATCAAAACGACCTTAAGGACGACCTCAAGGATGATATAGAAGATAAAGACCAGGAAATACTACTTTCGCCAAAAAACAAATCCAGTTTGAAAAAGGCACCCAAAAAGAAACCCAAGGATCATAATGACATAGCAAAAGCAGTGAATTTATTGGACGAACAGGAAAGAATCAATTATGCCACATATGCGAGTTTACATGATAAAAACAAAAAGTTTCAAGAAGATGACCATAAAGCACAACTTAACACTATGTTCAATGACATAGACCATCATCATTTCATTCCTAATCATAATAATTATTTGCTTAACGAATCAAAGGAGGACATTAATGAACCAGAATTAAAGGAAAATGTAGCGTTGCCAGCGAGCCAGCAAAATATGCTTGAAATAGAGGAGATAGAAGAAGAAATTGATTTAACCACGCTTGATAATAAAAAAGTAGTATTTAAGTGGGCCAAAGCCAATTTGCCTAAAAAACCTGCGGTGGATTTTTATACCCAGGTGGCTTATGTACTACAAAAAGCCCATGGCTTAGGTAGTGGATTGAAAAAGTTGGTGAAGAAGCGAGCAGAAGGAGAAGATGAAGAAACCCAGGAGCTTTACCAACTTTTTTTGGAATGCTGGAACCAGCCCCAGCATTTTGGTCAAGTAGCCGAGTTGGCCACTCACTTAGCCAATATGGATGACACGAAGGCAGCTGATTTATCTAAAATAAAGGCATTGATAGAAACATTGAACCTTGTAGATGAAAATCGTTTGGATGAAATTATGAAAGCATTTGCTGTAGATGATGAGTCAGTAAATTATACCCAACTAATGTTGGCCCTTTTCCCAAAAAAGGACAAGCGACAAGAAAATTTCTACGAAAAAGTGATCAAAGCAATGGTTGGCGATGACGATGATGATGACGGTGGGCTACCAGGTATGCCTGGCATGGGGGGTATAATGTTACTCTCGATGCAACAAAGCAACAGCAATAC
Organism: Microscillaceae bacterium; assembly: GCA_003483885.1. Taxonomy (GTDB): domain Bacteria; phylum Bacteroidota; class Bacteroidia; order Cytophagales; family Microscillaceae; genus Microscilla. The sequence continues at coordinate 7,858 of DMXI01000098.1, read as the reverse complement.
CTCAGAAAATACAGGATCGTTTCCGTTGAATTTATCATTTATGGAACAGGAAGACTTTCAGGGGACATTACTCGAAAACACTGATCCAAATAACCTCAAAGAGCAATTGATGTTTGCTAAACTTTGCCAGAAAAAGTTTTCGGATGCTGCCCTTGCCACAGCATTCATCGAAAACAAGCCTCAGAATATGGATATTGGAAATCTGGATAATGAAGCATACAAGGATGCCTTGGAAGCCATGGAAACCTATCTCGAGGACGATGAGGGAGGCTTAAAAATAGCAGAAAAGCAACAAATAGCGGCCAAAACTTCTTCGAAGTATAGTTTAAAGGCTTTGATGAAACTTCCGGTTGGTAAGCTTTATCCGAGGATAGAGGTGTATAAACAACGTATTCAAAATATGAATTATGCTGGCATTGACACGAACCACAGTGAAGAAAACTGGTTCAAACATTTAACAATCAATCCAGCTTATCAATCATTTTTTAAGCAACTTTTCAATGCTTTTTTAGGTGACGAAACACTAAGCATACCCGCAAATTTGCCCCAAAATATATTGGTACAACATGTCTTTCGTGACAAAGAACTTTTAAAACTGCTTGAAGAGGCTACCAAACTAGGGGTAAAAGCACCACGCGGATTTAACAACGATACGGGTGACTTCCTTCATAAAGGAATAGAAATTAAAAATAAAAAAAGCTTGAGGAATCTCCTGGATATGAAACAAGCCATGCGTTCCCAGAAGATTGCCAACCTTGATTCTATCTTATACGCCTGCTACCATTTGGATAGCCAAGACTTTAAGTACGAGCCGAACATTGTCAACAATCTGGTGAAATATTATAATAAAATTGGCTCTACATATCAAAAGAAACAGTTTCTCCAGCCACGGTCTTTAATTAAGTTTCGCAAGCTTATTGAGCAAAAAGGAGACCCTTCCTCCTATTTCACTTCTAATCTCAAAGGAAGAATACACAACTTTTTTGTGTTTGAATATGAAGCTTTGCAGCAACTTATGAAGAACTATGGAAGTCAAAATGAAGAAAAAAAACCTTTATGCCTGATTTTGCATACTGATGTAAATTCAGCGGAGTTTATGCAAGATCGTCATCTAACCAAGGTGATCACCGATAACAAATTGTTTACCCTGGTACTCGAGGGTTTTCCGAATCTGGCGGCTTATGGCAAAAAAATTCCTGAAATTGCCAATACTTATGGGGGTGGTAAAATTGACCAATTGATGATTGCAGCCCATGGACTACCCAAGAATGTAGAGCTTACCCACCAAAAGGAGTTTGCAAAAGGTAATAAGGCACTGGATGATTTACTGGACGTGATTTTTGCCCATATGGACAAGAAAGGTGATCTCCCCCAATACAAACAACCCAACCGCCGAATATTGCTAAATGCTTGCTACACAGGTACCCCTACGCTTGCCGCCAAAAAGGAATTAGAAAATCTTAACTCTCAAGCACAAAAAGCTTTTTTGAGCGAATTTTATAAGCAAAACATAAATCTAAGGCAATACATTGAAGCATATGCCGAAAAGAAAAATGCTGACATCCAACACGTGATTGGAGCAAACCAGCCCACCACTTTTGGCAAACTGATGGAAAAGGATGGAAAGCTCACCCTTGCCGACAAATTCCTAAATAATAAGACGCTTAAAAAAAACCGGAAAGAAGCGCTGGAATATGCATTGCGGCATAATTATAATCCGGTGCAATTTCTTGCCTATTTTCAGGAAATATACGCTCGTGATGATATTAATATTGATTGGAAAACCATTATACAGAACAGGTGGAAGAATGCAAACAAGCATGGGAATGAGAAAGTACGGGTACATGATGGCAAATCCCTGGTATCTAAGCAGAAATTTGATCAATCGCTCCACCTTTTTTTAGAAAAAGACCTCAACTTAACTAAGCTGTATGAGCTTATAAAAAATGTGGGATGGATGGCAAAGGAGGCCGAATCGGCAGAAGAAGTGGATTAAAGCAAGTGAAAACTTGTTGGCATTAGGTACTTAAAAAAGGATTCGCCACCTTTGGCGTTTACGCAATTTTAGTAAACAATTCATCTGGTACGCTCACTTTATAAGTGAAAAAATTGATTTCGTTTTAGTATTAAAGTCAACTATAAAGTTTGACCTGTAGGCTAGTGGTCTTATAGTTAGTACACTCAATCAATGTAACTTATTCAATATTAAATGTAAATTTAACAATAAATCAATTTCGTTTTTTAACCTGTCCATTGGTTGTCCATTGTGCTTTTTAACTATTCCTCATCTTTTTCGAGTACTTAGAATATCCTTCAAAAAACATTTGTAATGCAAGCATTGGCTTGTATTTGGACAAATGCCTCAGCAATAACCAACCATTACGCACAATCAAATACTCGATTTACCACAAAAGCAATTAAAGTATGCACATGCACTCTCAGCAAAGTAATGAACACGGGGCCAATCAACAAAATGCCTTACCCCAGGTTATTCAAAAACAGGCACAACCTGGAGCCATCAAAACCAAGGCTGGGCAAAAGCCTCCCATTCAGGCCAAGCACAAACCCATACAAGCCAAACACAAGCCCATCCAGGCCAAACACAAACCCTTGCAGCGAAATGTTGGGAATAAAACTACCAACCAGGGAACAAACAACGAAGTTCAGATAAAAGCCAATGTAAGTGCCCTTACCGGAACCGATGTAAGCGATGCCCAGGTAAACTACAACTCTAGCAAACCTGCGCAACTTCAGGCTGAAGCTACTGCCCAAGGCAAACAAGTAGATTTGGCACCTGGCAAGGAACACCACCTGGGGCACGAGCTTACCCACGTGGCCCAGCAAAAGCAAGGACGGGTAAAAACCAATGTACAAGCCAACAACGGCGTAGGAATCAACAATGACCCTAAGCTAGAAAAGGAAGCAGATGACATTGGTGCCAAAGCGCACAGTAACAATATACAAGCCAACCAGCCTATCCAAACCAAGACCAGCGGTTCATTGTCAAGCAATACGAATCAACCCACCCAGTTATTTCCTCAAAAAGGTAAAATCAAGGTACCCAAAGCCAAGATAAAAGAGGGAAAAGATAGAGTAAAGGTGCACAAGTCAAATATTAAAGATGTAGATGGTAGAGGAAAGCGTCGTGTAGGATGGCGCGCTACCCGAGTCAGTGTGAAATCCAAAACAAAGGCCGAACTGAAAGGAGGTACCGAAGTAAAAATTGATTATGACATGATGGATGCTACTGGTAACTATATATGGGTGCAGTATATGCAGGATGATGATCCAAAAATAGGGTACGTGAAGAAAGATTATGTCGAGATGGTTGAGCCAGAGCCTTACAAATTGGGGATAAAAGATAAGGATGATGAAAATAAAAAGTTAGATGTTGCATATAAAAATGTTAAAGGCAAGTTATCCTCGGTAGAACCCGATGTAACCCAGGTAAAACAAGGGTACTTGGGCGACTGTTACTTTATCACTGCGGTGAGTAGTTTGGTACAAAGGGCCCCTGACAAAATTAAAGAAATGATGGAGGACAAGGGCGATTACGTCAATGTAAAATTTTATAACGATCAAGGCAAAAGGTCTACTGTAAAGATCAAAAAATCGGTGGTAAAATATACCAATGGTAGCACTAAAAATACCGGTGATGATTCCTACAGCAGGGGTTCCTTATGGATTAAGATATTAGAAAAAGCTTACGCTACTTTCAAGAATATCTCTTACAAAGAAATAGAAGATGGGGAGGTAGGAAAAGTTTGGAAACATTTGGCAAATGTAGATTCTACCCACGATGATAACAAAATAATCGGCTTTAACCACCGTGGTCGCTTGGGTCAACTCACCAATTATTACCAACACCCAGAAATATTAGATGAGGTATTTGGCGATGACAAAGGTATTTGGAAGGAGTATGTCAAATACCCTATCGACGAATTCAACAAAATAAAAGACTACGGCGGTTTTGTAAAATTCTTTGCCAACGAAAGTAAACTTGAAAAAAGAGTAGCTGATAAAGCCCTGGCTTTTCTGGCCAAACATTATACTTATATAGGTGATGGAAAATATACTGACAAAGAGATAGAAACTTTCGAGAAAATTCAAAAAGCCACGGAAAAAGGGGAAATGGTGGCCGCTGGTACCCCATCACAATGGTACGAATTTGGGAATAAACTTAAAAGTGATTTTTCCGAAGGGATCTCTGCCCATCATTATTATTCGGTATTTAGCGCTCATTACGACCAAAAGAGCGGCCGAAGATATTTTAAAATGCGCAATCCTTGGGGCACAGGAGGAGTGAAGTACAACCAAGAGAATGTAAAAGGCCTGAAAAAAGATCGTTACGTGGTTGATAAAGGCACAAAAGGTTTGGACTTCGATTCAAAAAAGAACGGAGAGTTTGACATAGATCTGGCCCACTTCCTGCGCACCATGGATGTCATTGTTTATTCTTCGGGTATGAAAAAATTGAAATAGCTTATACTATGATGTAAATTACCTTCAATCAGCTTTCTATGCTTATTGGATAGCCATTCTTATCCTGAACGCAACAAACAATTGCTTAGTCCAATGCTGTTACCTTAAAAGAACACAAAAAACTCGTCCTTTTTCGAAGATTTTTGGTTGATACTTGGCTAAAACCTATCGTATTCACTCTTACAATTAAAGCCACTCTATGAGCTATTCGCTGTCACTTTACCCCGCAAAAGGTTTCAGTATAGCCAAAAATCAAAGTTTATTTTCACCATTTTTCTCGATATTGTCTAGACTTTGTCTAGACGTTTTTTTAGCCCTCCCCTCCTATTTTCTAGTCTAAAGAGCATCTAATAAACTAACCCAGCCTTGCCAAAGTAAGGCACTCCTAAGACATGTAAACTAAAAATACAGGCACTGTTTATATGATCAGGGATATCATAACCACAACGAATCATCATTTATGCAATCAAGAATCCAACACGGAAACGACCAGGAGGCCAATCAGGCAAACACGGCTCAGGTTGTAGTGCAAAAAAAAGCCAATTTTGGGGCAAAATCTACCCGACAAAGCAGCAAACCTCCCATCCAGGCCAAGCAGCGGCCGATTCAAGCCAAGCAACGCCCCATCCAGACCAAACAGCGGCCTTTGCAACGTAATAAGGGTGGTAATAACTCTATGGGGAACGCCAATGAAGCGCAAATAAAAGCCAATGTGAGCACGCTGACGGGTACCGACGTAACCGATGCCCAGGTCACCTACAATTCTAGTAAGCCGATGCAGCTTCAGGCCGAAGCCACCGCTCAAGGCAATCAGGTGCATTTAGGCCCTGGCAAGGAGCAACACCTGGGGCACGAACTCACTCACGTAGCCCAGCAAAAACAAGGCAGAGTGCAGCCCACCATTCAGGCCAACAATGGCGTAGGCATCAACAACGACCCCAAGCTAGAAAAAGAAGCAGACGACATTGGAGCTCAAGCTACTGTTATGTCTTCGGTAATCCAACCGAAGCAAATAACCAGCAATCGTACCCAAACCATTGCGAAACCCGTAATCCAAGCTAAATTTGACGATGTGTCCGAAGAAAACTTTCGTAAAATTGGCAACTATTTAAAAAGATATGACAGAAAACCCATCTTTTATAAACAATGGATTGCCCAAGGCAAAGAGGATAATGGTGACCTTGTCACGCTTGATGAATGGATAGAACAATTGTTTGATGAAGACAAGGATCAAAAATTGATTGCCAAACTATATGAGTTAAATTCAGAGGAAATAGAAGAAAATAGCGTGTCAAACTTCTTTGGAAAAATCAAATCAGCGGTGCTTGACAATGATACCATAGATCAGGACCTGGATCAAATGCAGGACCCCGTTCAGGAACCCAAGGTAGGTACAATGAAAGATTTTTTGGCCAAACAGCAACATAAAAAAAATATGCTGAAAATCTTTGCCAAAACATCGCTGGGTTTTTATACTCAAGCGCTCTCAAAAATTGAGTCCAGCAATGCTTCGGTGCTTAGCGCGGATATACAGAAATCTATTGCAGAGTACCAACAAATAGCCGCTAACCCATCTCGGATATATGCCAACGGGGGCAAGTGGGTAAATACCATACAAGGCAATGGCGCATCAGAGTCGTCTTACCAAATAGGCGCGTTGAATGACCCTACCAGTATGCTTCTTAAACTTTTTAACTTGGCTGATTCAAACCAGGATCTGCAGAAATTTCTCAATGAACAGTCTCCTGCAATACTCAGGGAATCTGAAGTGGCTTGTGGTACCATGTCCATCTCGCTCGCCAATCGCAATGCAGTTAAGTCCACGCTTGCCGACAGTAATGAATCGATCACCCGAAATGATGATGTTTTTGAGCGGGTATCTAAACAACCAGTATATAACAAAGATGAACACTATGACTACCGGTTTGGCAAAAAAACCGAAAAAGATAACCTCACGAAGAACATTACTGGAAACAACGTAGTGCAACATGCGTTGGGACTATGTTATTTGTATACGGTCATGAGTTATTTGGCGGATATGAACCCCAATTTTGTGAAATCCATGTTTACTGAGGTGAGTGCTACCCACGCTACAGTTCGGCTATTTGATTTGAAAGGAAAGCCAGTGTACGTAAAGGTGCAAAGAACCCGAATCTTGGGAAAAAAAGGCCCTGATGGAGATCCACTCACCGCTACAGGTCCAGCCAGAAGAGAGTGGGTAAGATTGATAGAAAAAGCATTTGTGACGGCGGGGTTTGGCGGAGACGCATATAGCAAGATAGTACCTCAAAATAAAATTAAAAGTCACTTGGCGGTCAAAGGTTTAGATACCCCCGATGGTGGTCTTGGCATCTTTGCGCTTAAACACCTTACCGGAAACACGCACACCGATATTGAGATGGGGGATGATGAAGGCTTGCAAGCGGTAAAATCAGCCTTGGACAAGGGCCAATATGTGGGTTGTGGCTTTGATGGGAAAAGCAAGGGTTTGCTGAAAAAGCATGCCTACCGCATTGTAGGATATGAAAGTGGTACCAATGAGGATTATTTTATTATTCGAAACCCCCATGCCAGAAACATTCCTCAGTTACAGAATGATGGCGACGGAGATATCACAAAATCGATCTATGATCATACCAAAAAAGTCGATCATGAGGAAAGTCAGGGTCGTTTTGTATTGACTGGAGCACAACTGAAGCAATACGCAACAGGACTGCAGATAGGGCAGAAAAACTTTAGTAAAATTAATTGATTGCTTGAACCATTATAAGTTATAAACTCAGAACACGGTTTTCTTATAAAATCTAAAGTGGGCAATTTTGCGAAAAATAACGATTAATTCAAGGGTAAATCAAGGGCTTTCACTCGTTATTTTGTGGCAACCGAAACTGCAGCTTTGCTGCGTTGAGCTCTGCCAAAGGCTAATCTATGTTTGAGCGATGGCGTTTTCACGACTTTGAGCCAAAATAAAGTACTGGAAATGCCACCCGCATAGATTGCCACAGTTTTTCGGAGAAAAGTATAGATTTTTCTCCAAGTTTTGGCCGAAAACCTTCGCAAATATCAACACTTATTAAGTTCTCATTTTTTATAAGAAAGCCCTGAAACTCAGAAAGCAAATGCTCACTTTTGCGAATATGATTTAATGTTTCGCCGGGCTTGCCTCAGCAAAGCTGTAGGACAATATTAGTTAGTGGAAAAATGTTGATTAACGAACGCCGATCAACGATGTAAGAAGGAGGCTGGCGCCAACTCAGGCGCTTGTTTCCTTTATTATTCGAAGTTCCCTCGATACATCGCAGGGCTGTTAAGTTCTGGCAGAGAAGGAAAAATATGTGTAGCTTTTTCGTTGTGTCACGAGCGGGGAGGTGGTCAG
>DMXI01000607.1 GCA_003483885.1 Microscillaceae bacterium | reverse complement strand
ATTAGTTTAAGACATTACCGTAGAGCCTGGAAGGCTTTCAGCGATTTAGATTATAGAACTTCTGTATTGAGTGGAGTAATCTCCTGGGCTTATCCAGTAGGGATGATCTTATTGACGCTTATGTTGAGCCGATAGATCAGAAACACCACAAAATTAGAAAGGAATTGAGCCTGTAAGTAAGCTACTTACAGGTTTTTTTATTGGAGTCGAGTCAAGTCTTTGATGAGTACCGCATGTTGAGGAAACATCGTACTTAATTCGTCACGATTGGCCAATTCAAAATCATCAAAATCAAATCCAGGAGCCACCGTACATCCTACCAAGGTAAAACTTTCGTTGGCAATTACCTTGGCGGCAAACCACGAATTTGCCGGAATCACGGCTTGCAATTGCTCATTATTTTCCAGATTACTCCCCACCTTGATCGTAGTAAGCTTTCCTTGAATATCTATAATATAAAGATGAAGTGCGGTACCCGCATGAAAATGCCATAATTCATCAGAACGAATGCGGTGAAAAGCGGAGAACGTATTACTATCTAATAAGAAATAAATACTTGTGGCATAGCTACGATCGCCAGTATAACCACCTGGTAGCGTTACTTGTGGAATGGTACCATCGGCACGATAAGTTTCTTTATAGTATCCTCCTTCGGGGTGGGCGTTTAAATCTAGTTTTTCAATAAAATACTGAGCAGTGTAAGGCATTATAAACAATCAGACTTAGAAGTTGTAAACGACAAAGGTAGTATAAAAAACTAAATTAGTAACAGGAGGAGGTGAGTAATCTATTGAGGATTTAAACTAAAGATCACATGCTTTACTTGTAAGTCTTTCTTAAAATAGTTATATTAAATTTATTATAATATTACCTTAACTAATCAAAGCAATGTCACACCAGGTGCAAAGTCAAGGTCCTGAAAACCAACAGGATCAAGGAAGGACTCATGAGTCTAATTCTCAGGCAAAGCAAAAGCCTCAATCATCGTCTTATCAAACCCGCGAAGGTAAACTAGGACCTCCACCCGCAAGTTGGGGAGGAAAACCGCTAGAACCCATTCAAGCCAAACAAAAAAAGAAGCCTGTCCAAAAGAAGGATTCAAAAAAAGAGAAAAAACCTGTACAGGCGAAAACGGGAACTTCTACTTCCGCTAATAGCAGTAGTTCGAGCAATGGCCTCCCAACCCAACTCAAAGAAAATATGGAGTCTATGAGTGGGATGGATTTGTCGGATGTAAAAGTGAATTATAACTCTTCTAAGCCCAAAGAAATGGGCGCTTTGGCCTACGCTCAAGGCAATCAAATAGAAATAGGCCCTGGCCAGGAAAAACACCTGCCCCACGAAGCTTGGCATACTGTACAACAAAAACAAGGACGGGTACAACCCAACGCTCAAATACAGGCCAAAGGACTCCCACTGAACAACGATGCTGGCCTAGAAAAAGAAGCCGATGTAATGGGTGAAAAAGCCATGAGCGGCAATTTTACACTTTCCTCTCACTCCTCGGCTTATCAATCTTCTGCATTACAGATGAGAAGTAACCTGAAAACGGTACAAGCCAAAGGCGTGGTGCAAATGACGACCATTTCAACTAATTTTGGGGAGTTTAAGGATAAATCATATAGTGCTGTAAGCGATTATGGGGTAAGGATTGAATTAGAGTTTTACCCTGATAAAGAAAAAGTAGATGCAAAAAAAATTGGTTTAACACAAAGCCTTAAATCGTATATGGGTGGTAATGCTGCTGCGATTACCCCTACTCAAGCTGAACGAATGGATGAAGATGGCGTTTATTTAGACCGAACTGCGAGAAGAAACAATCCTATCTATGGAGGACAACAACTTGATGCTTCAAAAGAAGATCTAAATGATACCAATAATAGTGGAGGAAATTATAAGCTTGGTTGGAACTATAAAAATAGTAGTGATGAACTACAACATAAGCAAGCCTATTTATATGATCGCCCGACTCGTCCAGGTGTAGGGAATGATTCTGGGCAAATCTTTGAGACCACTGCATTAGCAATAGAAGGAGAACAAGCGGGGACTTACTATGGTTCGGTTCAGTGGGGCTGGCAAAAAGATGGTTCAGGTAATTTTACCAAACTTGCTCTAAGTAAAGTTTCAGATGGTAATCCTTCGGCTTCATTTATAGGAGCAGCAGAAAGGTGGAATGCAGCACATTCACTAGGAACTATTAAAACCATTAAGGCCCCTACAAACGTGTATGATAATGGATATTCAGTAGATTTTACAGTACCAAATCAGACTACTATATCTCTAACAAGTACAGGGGTATATACTCATAATAATGAACCTTATAATGCCGTAAGAATTGAAGATGGGTCAGGACGGACAGGTAAAATAAAAGTTGCTGATATGCAGGACCAAGGAGATGGAGACGCAACAGTGAATTTACCGATTCCAGAATAAGTACAACTCTCCATTAATGTAAAACCTGAAAACCATGGATATTCCTACTAATCACAATCCACAAGAAAATCAAGCTGCTGAATCAGAGGTAGCCCAACTAGAACATCAACTTACTCAAAGTGGCTTCTTTACCCATACCAAATTGAGCCAATTTGCGGAGCGTATCAATGAAAATGAGGCTTTTTTATTTGGCTTGATCGATTATCTGATAGATAAAACTCAGATATCCCAAGAAGAGCTACAAGGTTATATTGCCAAGGTAAAAGAAGAAACCCACCAAAAGCAAGAAGGACTTCACCCTGGTATTGCCCTGCGCATAGACCAAACCTCGAAAGAAAAAGAGGCATTTACCCCAGTCAATTGCGAAGAACGTTTACCTGTTTGCAAGGCTATATGTTGTAAGCTCAACTTTGCACTTTCTGCCAATGAGGTAGAATCTGGGAAGATTAAATGGGAGTTAGGAAAACCTTACTTGATTCGTCACCAGCAGAATGGTTATTGTGCCCATATGGATGGGGAAAAAAAATGCTGTTCTATTTATGAGGATCGCCCTAAAGTATGTCGAGGCTACAGTTGTGCCAACGACCAACGGATTTGGAAAGATTTTGATAAAATGGTACTCAACGAAGAATGGATTAAAGAGAATTTAACCGAGAAAAAAATGAGATTATTTGCGGCAAGTATGCGCCCCAACGATCCAGAATTGAAACAATGAAATCATTTATATTACCCTTAATTGGGAGCTTTTTATTGTTGAATAGCCCCCTCATTGCCATGCAAACGATAAGCCAAGGACAAATTGAGTATGCTATAGAGGTAGTCATTCCCGGAGATGCTACCATTTCATATAGTCGAGAGTTTTACCGACAAATACTCCGCTATAATATCCCTGAAAAGCGAATCGTGTATTTTGATGGGCAACAATCACGTACCGACGAAGTAAATGTAGACTACAATTATCGTAGTTTATCTACCACCATACGGACAAAAAAATCAGATAAATACCTGTATTTAAAGCAATATCCTTTCTTTAATTTTTATTTTGAAATTGAATCTAAACTGGCGGGTACAGGAGAATATTTTCCGTCTAAAATTACTTTTTTAGAAGAATACAAAGATATTTTAGGGTATCGTTGCCAGAAAGCAAAAATTGAAGAAGCTTATCAAATTTATTATGTATACTTTACCCGTGAAGTTACACTCAAAGATCCCACGCAAGCAGTAATCCAGCACGAAGGAATTCCTGGGGTTATTCTGGAACAAGAAGAAATTCCCATCGCCAAAAATGTAGCTTTTTACCAACGTTACACAGTCAAGCGTTTAGAGGCCCAAAGGTTGGCCCCAAATATTTTTGCAATCCCAGCAGGATATCAAAAGTTGGCAAATATTGACGAAGCAAGGCAAAAAGATCGTCAGATGTTACAGGAAGCAAAACAAAAAGAGGTGAAACAGCAACCGTTAAGTGGAGCTGAGCAAACGCAGTTTTTGGGTAGTTGGCTGCTCAAAGTGGATAGCGATTCATTTTTGGTACATGTGGCTCCAATCAAGGCTACACAAGATAAAAGCGTATTGCGTTTTTACTCCTACCATCTTACCAATCCAGATGCAGCTACTCGTAGAGTATTTACCAAAGAAGCTCGTTTGGCAGGTCGACAATTGATGGTAGAGGAATCGCCAAACTATAATTTATATAACTACAACGCTGCAAAAAACACCATTGAGTTAGCTGGTAATTCATTATTTACCTATGAACGATTATCACCCCAAGAAGTAAAAGCTTTGAAAACCAAATATCAGCTAGACTTTTTGTAAAAGATTGGTTCATAAATAATTCACTCTATCGTGTTAAGCCAAGTGATAATATTGCTTGGCTTTGCTATTTTATAAAGAAGGTAATGCCTATATAGAAGATGTGAAAAAGCATAAAAAAAAGGTAAAACTAATTTAGCTTTACCTTTAACCAACAA
>DMXI01000100.1 GCA_003483885.1 Microscillaceae bacterium | reverse complement strand
GGTTCTAATTTAGGGCATAGAATATGCATAACAGATCACAAAGAATTAAATATTTAGAATACTCTCTGAGCAAATAGCTTAAAACATATAATAAGTATGTCGAATTTCGCCATTGTTGTACACGGGGGCGCCGGAACTATTACTCCTGATTTATATACTGCTGAAATAGAAAAAGGAATCCGCGACACTTTGTTTGAAGCGGTAGAGGCTGGTTATTTTCTTTTACGTGAAGGTGATAACGCAGTAAATGTAGTAAGTCATGTAGTGATGGTTCTCGAAAACTCTCCTTTCTTCAACGCAGGAAAAGGATCAGTTTTCACAAATGATGGTACCCACGAAATGGAAGCTGCCATTATGAATGGAGCCAATTTGGATGCTGGAGCCGCCTGTGCAGTAAAAAATGTGCGTAATCCGATTGTACTTGCCCGAAAGATTCTCGAAAAATCAGGACATGTGTATTTACACGGTAAAGGAGCCGAAGAATTTGGCCGTCTTTATCACGTAGCATTTGAACCAGAAGAATATTTCTTTGATCAATTTAGATACGACGAATGGCGTAAGATCAAAGCCTCTAATACCTACCGTTTAGACCATTCGAAAGACAATGCTAAAAAATTTGGTACCGTAGGAGCAGTAGCACTGGATACCCACGGAAACGTAGCCGCTGCTACTTCCACTGGCGGAATGACCAATAAAAAATACGGACGTATAGGTGACAGCTCTATCATTGGCGCTGGTACTTATGCCAACAATGCCACTTGTGCGGTGTCTTGCACGGGGCATGGTGAGCCTTTCTTACGTGCGGTTTCTGCCTATGACATTTCTTGCTTGATGGAATACAAAGGACTATCGTTGGAAGATGCCTCCAATTATTTGATTCACGAGAAAATGAAACGAAGCGAACTGGAAGGAGAGGGAGGATTGATTGCAGTAGATACCCAAGGCAATATTGCTATTACTTTCAATACTGTAGGGATGTATCGTGGATATCGTCGCTCAGGCGAAAAAGAGCACATTGCGCTTTACAAAGCCAATGTACCGGCCTAATTAACATTTGTATATAGTTGTTTAAGAATAAATAGTTTAGCCTATTCTCTTTTGAGGATAGGCTTTTTTATGGGTAAAGTAAAAAGATTTACGGCTTGTATTTATTCATAGCCAATCAATTTTTATACTCATATTCTCCAAAAATTACTTCTGATGGCTCCATCATTTTTTTGATTTTCTCTCGGGCACTTTTCGGAATCGCATTTTTGATAAGAATCAATACCTGCAAGCGCTTAAGATTGCTCAACTCTTCAGGAATTTCGGTAAGCTGGTTATCATATAAGTCCAAGCCCTGGAGCTGGGTAAGTTCGCCAAAAGCAGGTGGCAAAGACCTGAATTTACAATACCTAAAGCCTACAATTCCCAAGTTGGGCAGTTGCTTTAATTGTTGACAAACCTTTTCGAGATCCAGATTTTCGTTGGCGCTTAAATCTATAGTAGACAAACTCTTAATTTTGCTAACTTCTTCGGGCAATTCAGTAAGCTGATTGCCTACCAAGTCGAGGGTCTTGAGCTGGGTAAGCATGTGCAAGTTATCGGGGAGTTTGGTAATGTTATTAATCTGCCGGTTTTTGATCAGTTCTGCCATTCTTTTTTTGCCAATGCGGGTAATCTGGTTATTCCCTAAGTCTAAAATCTCGAGCATCGCCAGGGTGCCTATTTCCCGAGGCAAAGCAATGAAATGATTGTCTGATAAATCTAGCTGAAGTAACTGCTGCAAATTACCGATTGAGTTGGGTAAACCCACTAACCGATTGCCCGATAGCTTGAGGTATTGCAATTGGGCCAGTTTGCCAATAGAGGCAGGGACTCTTTTGAGCTTGTTAAAATCCAGCGTTAAGCGCTCCAGTGAGGTTACTTTAGTGACCACTTCTGGAAAAGTGACAAAGGCATTCCATTTTACATTCAATTCTTTAAGTTTACCCAGGTTCCCCAAGTTATCAGGTAGCGTAGTGAGATAATTCCATTGCAAATCCAGAATTCTCAAATGCTCAAGTTCGACAATACGGTCTGGCACTTTGTTGAAGTAATTTTTGCCTAAGTACAGCTCTTGTAGGTTTTTGAAACGAAATACTCCCTCAGGAAAAGATCGGAAGTGATTGACGCTTAAGTCGAGGCTTTGAATATTTTTGAACTGAAAAAGTGCTTCAGGAATTTTTTCCAAATAATGATTTCGGAGTTTAAACTTATATACTTTATCAGGGTTTTTGAGGGCTTCTTTGAGCGTAGTATAGGTTTCTGCTTCTAAAAGCTCACTTTCGGAGAGCAATTGAGATTGTGCTGATGTGTGCCTGATGTGTAAAAAAAAGAATACTATAGTAAGTAGCGTATAGTAATAAAAGCTTCTGTGATACATGGTCCGCAGTGGTAGTGATTAATTATTCTTACAAAAATAAACGCAGGTTTAGGATTCCCAAGTATTTACGACCGAAAACTTGGGTCACAAATTGTGCCTGTTGTAACTTATACACATTAGAGAATGTGGATTGTGGATAACTTTTGTTAGCTTCGACAACATTGTTGTCGAATTCTTCCTTTAGGACACTTTTTTAATGAGAAAAATAAGTGGAGACTTAGAGTATACTGGCATCCAACATCCAATCAAGTGATGCTTGCCGATCGGTAAAATAACGGGTTTCGAATCTAATTCCGTATGCTTCGGCGTCATTCATTACCTGTTCTATGGATAAACTGGTAATAAAATCACGGCTTACCAATAAAGAAACCCGTTTAATGCCTGCCTGTGCTAAGCGAGGAAACATTTCTTGGACAGTCCAGGCTTGGTTTTCAATACCAATGGTGTAGCGAGTGTCTGCCATATCTTGTAATACGTTTGCTGCGTGGTAATGCTCTACTTGCTGGACATATAGCTCGAAATATTTGCGGTATTCGGATTCATCTCGGTGCCAAATGTTGTTATCTAGCCATTTGACATACAAAAAAGAATGATCTTGATCCCAGTCGATGAGGCAAAATGAGTTTCTGTATACTTGCATGACTCAAAAAATGTGTGAATGTGTCTGTGCAACGTATTGTGATAGTTAAAAGTTTACGGCATAGATAAGTGTGGGACGATAAATTGACGGGCAAATAGATAGATTCAAGAAATCGGTTTTAATCAGCCAATAACCAATCTCGCGCTTCTTTATAAGTTTTAAAATACTGTGTTTTAAAGGTAGATCCATAGGGTTCACTCATCGTTTGTTCTACCGAAACCTGCGTAAATGCGTACTGACTGGCTACATAAGCTACTTTATGAATACCCGCTTTGGTAAACTGTGCTAGAATGTGTTGATCTACCCACTCTTGGATAGGAGGGGTAATGACAAATTGAAAATCCTGAATGTCTACCAGTGGCTTATGGGTTTTGTAAGTAATTTGAAGCTGAGCCACCTGCTGCATTTCTTCTTGGTAATCTTCATAAGACATTGCTGCGGAGGCCGTTAGCCAGGTGAAAATAATGATTGGGTTGGTTGACTCCAAGTCAACCCTTAGTACCTGACTCTCATAGATCGTTTTCATGGGTTTATTAAGTTTAGATAGAATATTTGATGGAGTATAAGGGAAGGAGTGTAGAGTAATAACGTGAATAGTGCCAGGAATGATGCTGGAAACCCTTCGGTGTTTGCCTAATTTTGGAAGTAATTATAGCAATATCAGCAAGTGACTTTAACTTTGTTTGGTACTGTTTCGTATGTGTATAATACAATATATATTCAAACAGGAACAAAAATGACAACACAAAAAATTTACGAGAGCCAATACCAACGTATTTTTCTCGATCAAACCAATGCTATTATGCACAATGAATGGATGGAAGAAAGCATCCAAATGGACGAAGCAGATTTTAAAAGCGAACTAATGAAACTAGTGGGCTGCATAGCTGAGCACCCAGTAAAGCGACAATTGATAGATACTTTGAACTTTCGCTTTATTGTGAGCCCTCAACTTCAGGAGTGGACCGATGTAGAAGTCACCAAAAAGAATAAGATGAATGGAGTGAAAAAAGTAGCCTTGATTGCCTCCCAAGAATTTGTAACGCAACTATCGGTACAACAAACCCTGAGCGAAGAAGAAGCCAAGACTTTAGATACGCGCTTTTTTTCGGATATGAAGGAAGCCAAAGACTGGTTGTTGGCTTGAAGTAATACGGTTGAAAAAATAATTAACTTACAAACCTCGTAAAAGCGATTTTGCGGGGTTTTGCTGTTTTTTGACTTTATAAATATGGACAAATGCTCAACTAAACTATTAGGAGAAATGTTCCGTAATAAAATAGATTATGTATTCATTCATTTAAATTTTAAGTAAGTATGAAAAGCTTTAAAAAATTTCAGGCAAGTGCATTGAACAAAGTTCAACAACAACAATTGAAAGGTGGATCTGATGCTGCTTCTGACAGAACA
Source organism: Microscillaceae bacterium (assembly GCA_003483885.1). Classification (GTDB taxonomy): domain Bacteria; phylum Bacteroidota; class Bacteroidia; order Cytophagales; family Microscillaceae; genus Microscilla. Next base: position 4,005 of record DMXI01000100.1, on the reverse strand, counting down.
GATACTGGTTATCCAGGAAATAGTTATCCTAAGAGAGTAAGCTCTTGAGCAGATTCCACAAAAAGTAAGTTATACACAATCCTTAATTTAAATTTTAAGTAAGTATGAAAAATTTAGAAACATTCAAAAAGAGTGCATTAAACAAACAACAACAGCAGAACTTGAAAGCTGGTAGTGGCAGTAATCTATGCTCAAGTGGGAAGGTCTGCCAAGGAGAACCTGGACGTAATTATCCAGCTCGTTAATAAACAACAAACCTCGCGAAAATCACTTTTGTGGAGTTTTCTCATACCTAAAACCAGATTAGATTATACATTCATTTAAATTTTAAGTAAGTATGAAAAGTTTCAAAAAATTTCAGGCAAGTGCATTGAACAAAGTTCAACAACAACAATTGAAAGGTGGAAAAGAAAATACAGGACAAACTACCTGCCCTGTTGGGACTATGTGTCCAGGAAATGGAAACTAATAATCATAGTTAACAATACAAAACAACAAACCCCGCGAAAGTCAATCTCGCGGGGTTTTCTTATATCTAAAAAGCTAAATCTATGGACTATCGTCTGATTACCATCAACTAGGTTTACATATTACGACGATACTGCCCACCTACTTCGTACAACGCATCGGACATTTGCCCTAGTGAACAAACTTTGGCGGCTTCCATCAAGGCGTCAAACATGTTTCCATTTTGAATGGCCGTTTGTTGAAGCGCTTTTAGACGTTGCTTACCAATATCAGCATTACGTTCGTGGAAGGCATCACGCGTAGAAATGGCAAACTCCTTTTCCTCAGTGGTAGAACGAATTACCTCATCGGGAATAATGGTAGGCGAACCATTGGGATCAAGGAAAGTATTTACCCCGATCAATGGCAACTCGCCAGTGTGTTTCTTCATTTCATAATACATCGATTCTTCCTGAATCTTGGCGCGTTGGTACATACGCTCCATGGCACCCAATACTCCACCACGTTCTGAGATAGATTTAAACTCATACAATACGGCTTGCTCTACCAAATCGGTCAATTCTTCGATGATAAAGGCGCCTTGCAATGGGTTTTCGTTTTTAGCCAACCCTAGTTCGTGGTTAATGATCAACTGAATGGCCATTGCCCGTCTTACCGATTCTTCGGTAGGAGTGGTAATGGCTTCGTCGTAAGCATTGGTATGCAGTGAGTTACAGTTGTCATAAATGGCATACAAGGCTTGCAATGTAGTACGAATATCGTTGAAGCCAATTTCCTGCGCGTGCAACGAACGACCCGAAGTTTGGATATGGTACTTTAACTTTTGCGAACGCTCGTTTCCACCGTATTTGTGCTTGATGGCCTTGGCCCAAATTCTTCGAGCTACGCGTCCAATCACCGAGTACTCAGGATCGATTCCGTTGGAGAAGAAATAAGAGAAGTTAGGCGCAAAATCATCGATGTTCATGCCACGAGACAAGTAGTACTCCACGAAAGTAAATCCGTTGGAAAGCGTCAAAGCCAATTGAGTAATTGGGTTGGCACCCGCTTCGGCAATGTGATAACCCGAGATAGACACCGAGTAGAAGTTACGGATTTTGTGATCAATAAAGTATTGCTGAATGTCACCCATCATACGCAAGGCAAACTCGGTAGAGAAGATACAAGTATTTTGGGCTTGATCTTCCTTCAAAATGTCGGCTTGTACCGTTCCTCGCACTTTTGATACTGCTTCTGCTTTGATTTTGGCGTATACCTCAGCAGGCAATACATCTTCGCCAGTTACACCCAGGAGCATCAACCCCAATCCATCGTTACCTTCGGGCAAGTCGCCATTGTAGCGAGGGCGTTCCATCCCTTTGTCAGCGTAAATCTGATTGATTTTGGCTTCTATTTCAGCTTCCAGGCCATTTTCTTTGATGTATTTTTCACATTGTTGGTCAACAGCTGCATTCATAAAGAATCCCAATAGCATTGGAGCTGGACCATTGATGGTCATTGATACCGAAGTTTTGGGATCGCAAAGATCAAAACCAGAATACAATTTTTTGGCATCGTCTAAGGTGGCTACACTTACCCCTGAGTTACCAATTTTTCCATAAATATCGGGGCGATGATCAGGGTTATTACCGTATAACGTTACGGAATCAAAAGCTGTAGATAGGCGTTTGGCAGGCAAGCCCTTAGAAACATAGTGGAAACGACGGTTGGTACGCTCAGGACCACCTTCTCCTGCAAACATACGGGTTGGGTCTTCGCCTTTACGTTTCAATGGGAACACTCCCGCAGCATAAGGGAAGAAACCAGGAGCGTTTTCGGTCAAAATCCAACGCAAAATATCTCCCCAGTCCTGGTACTTAGGCAAAGATACTCGAGGCACTCTGGTGCCCGACAAACTGGTGTAATACAAGTCTTGCTCAATAACCTTGTTACGTACCTGGAATTGATACTTATCAGCTTTGTAACGCTTGATGGTATCGGCCCAACCTTGTAGCGAAGTTTTGCACTCAGGATCGAGGCGTTCTTCGAGGCCATTATACATATCAATCAAGTCCTTTAGGTAATCAGGCTCGCCCTGAATATGCTCAATCGCATGCACTACCTCTTGACTTTCTTCTACAAATTCAATGGTTTTTTTACCAATGTTGGCGCGTAATTGATCAATGGTACCTTTGAGCTGGTACATACGGCGAGCAATATTGGCTTGCTGATCTACAAAGTCATCGTATTTAGCAGAGTCTTCGCAGATTTCGGCCAAGTAGCGTACTCTATCAGGAGGAATAATATAGATTTTCTCTGACATAGCCTCGCTGATCTCAAAGCCAGACTTTAAATGCTCGGCTCCGGTGCGTTCCACAATCTTGTCCATCAAGTTGCGGTACAAAGTGTTGGTACCAGGATCGTTGAACTGAGAAGCAATAGAACCAAAGATGGGCAGTTCTTCGTCAGGCGTATCAAACATGAGTTTGTTACGCTTGTATTGCTTTCGCACGTCGCGCAAAGCATCTAAAGAACCTCGTTTGTCGAATTTGTTGATGGCGATCACATCCGCAAAATCCAACATGTCAATTTTTTCTAATTGAGTAGCCGCTCCATATTCTGCAGTCATTACATACAGCGATACATCAGAGTGGTCTACAATTTCGGTATCCGATTGGCCAATACCCGAGGTTTCTACAATGACCAAATCAAACCCTGCGGCTTTGCAAATATCGATGGCATCTTGCACGTGACGACTCAAGGCCAGGTTGGACTGGCGAGTTGCCAATGAACGCATGTACACTCGACCATTGCTGATAGAGTTCATACGGATTCGGTCTCCTAGTAGAGCGCCACCTGTTTTACGTTTAGATGGATCCACCGAGATTACAGCAATGCTTTTATTTTCAAAGTCTAATAGATAGCGACGCACTAACTCGTCTACTAAGGAAGATTTTCCGGCTCCACCCGTTCCAGTAATCCCCAATACTGGAGCTTTGGCTTCCTGTACTTTTTGGGTTACGTTGGCACGAATGGTATTAAACTCTTCGGGGTAGTTTTCGGCTACCGAGATCATACGAGCCAATTTCAAAGGATTACGTTCAGGAAGGCTTTCCAGTAGTTCTTCCAAACTATGGGTAGGTGTTGCTTCGGCCTCAGTTAATTGTCCGTTTACTTCACCCGCTGCTTCCAGTTGGTGTTTTTTACGTTTATAAGTAGAAAAATCAGAATGCTCCAACAAATGATTGATCATTCCCTGCAAACCCATTTCGCGACCATCGTCAGGAGAGTAAATACGATCTACGCCGTGCTGGTGTAGATCTTCGGCCTCACTGGGGAGAATAGTTCCACCACCTCCACCAAAAATACGGATGTCAGCGCCTCGTTCTTTGAGCAAGTCGTACATATACTTGAGGTATTCTACGTGACCTCCTTGATATGAAGTCATGGCAATGGCTTGAGCATCTTCCTGAATAGCACAATCTACTACTTCTGCCACACTGCGGTTGTGGCCCAGGTGGATCACCTCAGCTCCCGAAGCCTGGATGATTCGTCGCA
>DMXI01000612.1 GCA_003483885.1 Microscillaceae bacterium | reverse complement strand
TCGCCCAATTGCCACCAACAACATCACCCAAGGAAACCCATGTAAAAAGGTATCAAACCAATCCATAGGCTTCATTCCTACGGCTCCTCCTGCAATCCATTTTGGTTTGATACCTTTTTACATGGGTTTCCTTGGGTGATGTTGTTGGTGGCAATTGGGCGAAAATTGGGGAGTAGAAGGTAGTTAGGGTGTTAATTTAAAAAAACACCCTAAATTTTTTGCGATTTGAAAAGCAAAGAACAACTATGTTGGACTAACGATAGTGAACATTTTGGCCTTAGTCCATTGCCGTTAGAAATTTATGGAGTGGAGTCGTCCCGCAGGGCAAATGATCACTTGTTTGAGCCGAAGGCGAGTTTGAGCATTTGAGGCGTAATGGTATAAATTTAGGCAAGTTGGACTACAGCCACGGGGTTTAGCCGAAAAGGCAGAGCTTGATCTTCGATCTGCGGTTTTGTTACTTTTTGACCTGGAGCAAAAAGTAAGAGAAAAACCAATTTTCGGGCTTTATTTATAATTGAATGTTTAAAAATAGACTTTTATAGAGCATTTGATAGGTTTTTAATCTTGGCTAATAGCCCAACATACCTTCCATTCTTGCTCTATGATTTTGCCAGGATTTCCAGCGGGTAATTTCATCTGGCTTGATCGGATATTCAGGAATGGCCTGAATAGATGGAACATACCAGGAATTGTGGTAGATATAAGTACTTTGGTTATAGTATTTATCAAGGTTTAAAGCCCTCTCGAGTGCAACACTAGAATAAGCAGTGCTATTGAGGTTAGTGTATTGATTTTCAAAGATACCAAAACCGCAATATGCAGGTTGAGTCATTTTATCAATTGCGCTGGCTAATATGAAAAATATAGACATAAGCAAAATCACATTTCTAATAGTTGTTAAAAATGTGAGGATATGCTCAAAGTAATTTCTTGTTTGCTTATTTTCCTTGTGATTCATTTTTATAAAATTTGATGTATTGACTCTTAAGATACTACTAAAAGCCAATACATCAAAATGGGCCTAACCGTTACGTAATTCGGCAAATTCTTTGGCAAAATAGGTCAAAATCACGTCCGCACCCGCTCTTTTAATGCTTAGCAGTGTTTCTTGCATCGTGTCCAGTCCATCGAGCCAGCCTTTTTGGGCGGCAGCCTTGATCATAGCATATTCTCCACTTACATTGTAAGCTGCAATGGGTAAATCGAAATCTTGCTTGAGGGTACGAATCACGTCTAAATAGGGGAGCGCAGGTTTTACCATCAAGAAATCAGCCCCTTCCGACTCGTCCAATTCGGCTTCAATCAAAGCTTCGCGACGATTGGCCGGGTTCATTTGGTAGGTTTTTTTATCGCCAAATTTGGGGGCAGAGTCGAGTGCATCGCGGAATGGACCATAAAATGCACTGGCGTATTTGGCGGTATAAGCCATAATAGAAACATCTTCGAAGTTAGCATCGTCCAAGGCTTCTCGGATAAATTCTACCCGACCATCCATCATATCCGAAGGAGCCACAATATCGGCACCTGCTTCGGCTTGAGCCACCGCCATTTCGCCCAATACTTCCAAAGTTTCATCATTCAGGATTTTGCCATCTTGTACGATGCCATCGTGGCCATCAGAACTATAAGGGTCCATTGCAATGTCGGTGATGATACAAGTATCTGGAAAACTTTCTTTGATGTCATGGATGGTTTGTAAGTACAGCCCTTCTGGGTTGGTGCTTTCCGTCGCCATTTTGTCTTTTTTGCTCTCAGGTAAGCTCGGGAAAATCGCAAAAGACTTGATACCCAGGTTCATGCATTCATCAATTTCGTCTTTGAGCAAATCTGGCGAATAACGATAAATACCAGGCATAGAGCTAACTTCGATTCTTTGATTGTCTCCTTCTATAACAAATAAGGGAAAAATGAGGTCTTCGAGGTGTACTCGGTTTTCCTGCACCATTTTGCGGATCACCGAGGATTTACGGTTGCGACGAGGTCTTTTGAGCATATGTTTTAAATTTTATAGTCGTAGCAAATTTAAAACGAAAACCTCTACCAGAAAACTATTGCTACAGAATAATCATTGGGATTCTTTAATTAACATAATATAAATTAAATAACAATATGGTTTAAAAATGGTTACTACCCCTTCGATTGGTTTCTCAAATGTTGTAAATAATTATCCAACAAACCCCTGATTTGTTCCGCAGCCACTGGATTGGCCGAATGTACATAATAACGAAGCGGTGTTAAATCCAACCCAGACTGATACACCAGCCATTTGGCGGCAGCGTAACCATCAGGGGCTACCTCACCTTGGGCATCCAAGCCCAAATCATTGTCAAAACTGATAAAATCGGGCAATCCGTGTTGAGTAATGTAGTCCACAAAAGCCTGATAAGTACGGACTACTACAAAGTTGTAATCCGTTGGTCTTTCGTAGACCATTTCGACCGTTCGCAAATCATCTAAAAATAGGTTATAACTCATATTTAGTTTACTTTTCCAATTACAGCAATGGTCTCTCCTTTATTGACAGGGGGAGTACCCAATATCAATAAAAGAATACCTGCTTGCTTTGCATAAATAGTTTTGAGGTGTCTCCCAAAAAAATCAGTGATATGCCCTAATTTCATGCCTTTGCTTACATATTCTCCTGAGGATTTATTGGGGTAAAAAATGCCATTGAATTCGCTCGAGTGATAAAACCGCTGTTTGATGATTAAAGGAGGAACAAGCCTTGTTTTTTTATCAGGATGCATTTTTAAATGGTTTAATAACTGGAGCACTCCATCCACAACTTTCTGAATCGAAAATTCATCTGCCTTGCCTAATTTGCCACACTCAATATCAATAGAAGGTATGCCTTTTTTGAAAGCCTCAGCCGAACAATATAAGCTTGGCTCGGTTGCCTTCATGTATTTTTTTGAGGTGGTATTAAACACTATCAAATGATCAAAACCCAAAGCAATTGCCATTTTTTTACCTTGTTCAGAAATTGCAGACTTTGAATCATGATGATAATAAGCCGCATAAGGCATCAAATCTTCAGGAGCATCGCCAGCGTGCATATCCAGAAATAAATCAGATCGTTTGATAACCTTTGTACTAATAAAATTCGCGATTTTTTCGGTAATTGTTCCTTGTTTATTGCCTGGAAATGAGCGGTTTAAATTTTTGCCGTCTAATGGATTGAGGAAAGGAGTCCTTTGAGAAAAACCCGCAACATTGGCCACTTGCACTAGTATGACGGTTCCCTTTAATTTTTGAGGGTTTATAGCTTGGATCAACCGTTGCCCAGCAATAATAGGAGGGTACTCATACCCATGTACCCCAGCGGTAATCCCTAATACTGGGCCATCTTTTATGCCATGAAATATGGTAATAGGTAATGAGGTAGATTTCTGACCACTGGTAAGTTGAATCAAAAAATGTTCTTTGTTTCCTGGTTTTATGTTTCGTTGCTGGAAACGAAAACTTGTTTGCCCATAAGTACTATAAACACTCAGGCATATAGTCAATAAAATGAGACGGATTTTTTGCATTTAATTTATCAATTTGAATAACAGTGAGTAAATTAAATACATTACTTTGAGGTGTAAAAATAAAGCACCAAAAAGCTCCTCTGATAACGGGGAGCTTTTATTAAATATGCAAAAGTGCTAATCACTCAATATTCAAAAGTATATCCAATACTAATATTAAATATCCAAGGGGTATTAGATACGCCCACTTCCATAGCACTTAGGCTTTCACTTTGGCCAGTAACCCGATTTTGGTAGGTAAAATTATTCGCTAGATTATCCGATAGCTTAGGCCAATAGCGTATGCTTGGGGCAATCATGATTCCTTTTAAAAAGCCCTCTTTATTCTTGAATGGTCTCACATTAAAATAAGCGCCAATGCCTAAACTAAAAGTGTTGTAAGCCACAATTCTATTGTCAATTGTTTGTGCGTCGCCTTCATAGTATAGTTCAAAACGATGCCACTTGGGTTCGGCCCGCAAATTAAACCATTCGTTGAAACGATAGCCAACTCCAAAACCAGTAGTGTAGGGAATATGAACGGCCAGTTGTTGGGTTTTCTCATCACCTGCCAGCGTAGCATTGGAGAAATTGAGCGATACGCCATGCGAATAATCAAAGACCAACCTTTTGTAAAACAAATTCCCCTCTATGTTAAAACCTCCCAACAGGGGTTGATTTAGACCAAAAAGCAGGTTGACTCTATTGGATAAAGGCTTATTTTGAGCTTGGGTAAGCTGGCCTAAAAGAAGAACAAATACTAAGGTTGATAAAAATGTCTTTTGCATCGTGTTAAAATTTTTTTTGATGATTGATGATGCAAAAATGAGGGAGTAGTTGCGCTCAAGCGCCTCAAACGATCAGATGAGACCTGTTTTAAGAGTTGAGACTTTCTAATGGAGCCATTTGAGCCTTTTGATATTCTCGAGGAGTTTGTCCAGTATGCTGTTTAAAAATGCGATTTAGAGAAGCCTTAGAGTTAAAACCACTTTCCAGGCCCAGCGCCAAGATGGTAAACTGTTTCTGAGCTTCATCCTGCAAGAGTTTTTGGAGGTGACCCACCCGATAACCATTAATTAAATGATAAAAAGTCTTTTGAGATAAACTATTAATTGTCTGAGACAATACATGAGTGGTCACTTGAAGCTGTTGAGCTACCTCTTGCAATTGCAACTTGGGTTCCAGGTATATTTGCTCTTGCTCTAACAATACAATGAGCTGTTGATGAAGCTGTTGCATAGCCTCAGGGGTGAGCGAAGAAGTTTGGTATTTTTCGAGTGATTTTGTTTCTGTAATTACTGCTTTTTCAGGTGTTAATTCCTGGAACTTATTAAGCTTCAATCTTCCTTCTTGAGATTGATAAAACTCGGCTGCTGAGTAATGCTTGATACCCCGATAACTGGTGTAAAATGTGGCAATGACAATGGAGCCGTTTAAGATGTTGTAAACAATTTCGATATTATTAGTAAACAAAATGTTGAAGTTGTATAGCAGGAATATTACCAAAGAAAGCGAGTGATTGGCCAGATAAATTTGGGCTACCCAACGGAGCCAGTCTAGCTGTATGGGATCTATAAACGAATATTGGGTTTTGATCTGCTGTTGATAGGTATTTATTTTCTTCAGAAACCAAATTAAAGACAGGATGACAAATAGGAAATGGCCTTTGTAAAAAATATGATAAATAAGGGGAGGAGTGCGGTACAATGCTTCCAGGGTTTGGGGGGTATATTGGGTAAGCATCGTAAAGTCAACCACGATAAATATGGTAAAAGCGATGGTATCGGCTACAATCCACCACCAACGCTTTTGGGTCACTTGTTTGGGCGAAACTGACAGCAAGCCATACAACAAAAAAGTAGGAATAAGGGCAAAGTTAGTAATGCCTTGCAAGATGAAATTTACCGCATTGAGAGACTGTAATACCCAAACGTTGAGAAATAAAAAAAGTGCTAGTAGTACATTGAGCAAAGCCAGGATATAATCACTGAGTTGTTTGTGTTTTTTGTTGAGAATAAAAAACACAAACATCCCCAAAATCCCTATCCCTATATAACTAATGGTTTGCAAGTACTTTAGGCGTTAAATTTTTCTTCAAAGAAATTAATCATTGCCTTCCAGGAGCGTTTATCAGCATTGGCCTGGTAAAACATTCCTTGTTCGGGGAAATTAGCCTTAGGGTTAGTATAGGCATGCCCAGTATGCCCAAAAGCCAAAATTTGCCAATCAGCTCGGCGCTCAGTCAATTCTTGAGCCAACGCTACTGTTTGTTCAGGGGTAGCCAATGGGTCCTCCCAGCCGTGTAATACCAGCACTGAAGCCTTGATCGGTTGACTGTACAATATATCGGGTTGATCATAAACCCCATGAAAACTTACCACACCTTTGATATCAGTGCTGGAGCGGGCTAAATCCAGCACCGTTTTTCCACCAAAACAAAAGCCAATAGCCCCTACGTTTTCTTGATCCACTTGTGGATGGGCTAAAAGTTGTTGGAGCGCCAGTTTTACCCTTTTTAATAACAAAGAGCGATCACGGGTGAGTTCATGCATCATTGCATCGGCTTCTTCTTTTACTGTGGCCCTGCGTCCTTTGCCGTACATATCAATTGCGAAACCCACATACCCCAATTTGGCCAATTCTACTGCTTTGTCGCTTTCAAACTCACTTTGCCCTTTGAAAGTATGCGCAACCAGCACACCAGGGCGTTTTTCAGAGCTGCTATCGTCCCAGCTAATGGTTCCTTCAAATTCATTGCCTTCTTCATCAGTATAAATCAAGGTTTTACTAGTAATCATAGTTATTGGTTTGAGTTGTTAAACAAGCCTAAAAATAGAAGATAGTTATTAGAATGAAAACAGGAATTCTATAAAATACTTTTCCCAGTTTAAAAACCTCTGCCAGTACCATGATTCCCAATATGAGTACCGCCAAGTTGCCAGGTTTGGATGTTAATTTTGCTTGCTCAATTCAAACACAAATCATGAACATGAAAATAAGAATGTATTTATCACTTGCACTTGCAAGTATCTTGGCAGCTTGTGGAAACTCTCTAGTTTCGTCTGATAGTGCTGCTAAAAAACCAGCACCAATAGCCAATGCACCTGTTAAAATTGTATTAGTATCAGAGATCAAGTTTGATAAACTCAACCCTGCTCGTGGCGATAAGAGCCCTCAGGCGGGTACAGTCTGGGGAGATCGTAATGGAAAAGAAGCTACTGGCTTTATTTTTAAACCAACAGATGGGTTTAGCTCTCCTCCTCATATTCATAATGTGTCTTATCGTGGAATCGTGATTAGCGGTGTTGTACATAATGACGATCCTAAAGCAGAGGAAATGTGGTTGCCAGCAGGCTCTTACTGGACACAACCTAAAGGAGCAGTGCATATTACTTCTGCAAAAGGTTCAAATACTTTGGCGTATATAGAGATTGAAAAAGGACCTTATTTGGTTCGCCCTCCTCAGATGGCATTTGATAGTGGAGAGCGGCCTATCAATGTAGATGTATCGAACTTAGTTTGGTTAGATGCTTCTGGTACTCACTGGATTAACAAAGTGAGTGATGTAGCCTCTGGACCCAAGATAGCCTTCCTCTGGGGTAAGCCAGCCAATAATCAATTAAATGGTACGCTCATTAAATTCCCTGCTGGATTCAAAGGAGCACTGCATAACTATACCAACACCTTTAATGCAGTTGTGATCAAGGGACAGTTAGACTACCAACAGTCAGCCAAGGTGAAGACTTTAGATCCAGGCAGCTATTTTAGTACAAAAGGGGAAAGAATACATAAAATATCGTCAAAAGCAGACAAGGAGAGTTGGATCTATGTACGTACCAAAGGCAAATTTACAGTGACTCCATCAGCAGATTAGTTTAATTGGTGGAGGCTTATTTAGCTCGTATATATTTGGATTTAATCTACGGTAGCCGCTTTTATACAAGGTAATATCTTTGTCGGGTCACAGTAATTAAGCCCTGCCCCCCAGGAAGCATTGAACTCTAAGATGAACCAGCCCATAGCCGTGTTATACCCTATATCTACCACAAAAGTAATGGGGATTTCTATAGAAGTATTTTGCAAAAAGTCCAGAATGAATGCTCGAGGCAACACCAATTCTCCCTTACCTTCATAATAGGCCAAATCGGCAATGGTGTGGTTGATGATAAAGGCCCTGACTTCTTTTTCTACCTTGATTACCTCAGAGCAAATAAGGGGAGTGTCGTCCAAACCTTTCAGAACTCTTTGCAAATCGGCTAAAGTAGGGTATACCTGGGCGGCGAATAGTTTGGGTTGTACTGGTTTTACAAAACAAGGAAAAGTAAGGTGAACAATCTTGTTGGATGATATAATGCTTAGTTGTCTTTTGGTCCAAGTTAATAACGATGGATCCGCAATTGCTTCGTCGCGAGGAGAAATGAGCTTTTTATCCAATACTTGTGCTAGTACCAAGGCAAAAGTATCGTTTCCATAAATATAAGCCTGAGAAGTATTGATTGCAGGCTTTTGCCAAAACTTGCCAATGGATTGTACCCATCCTCCTTGAGCTTTCCAAGCCGCAGCTACTGTGGTTCTTTCAGTATCAGCTTTTTCAGGGATCAATAAAACTTCAGTTGACATTAGCGAACTTTACTCATGAGGTAAAACATTTCCCGTGCTATCTCTTGACTTCTCTCAATGTATTTTGTTTGAGCAACTACTGTATGGTCAAATTCTTTAGGATCATCGAAGGGCAACGAAAAGCGAGCTTCGGCACCAATTACCACCGGACATCCTTCGTCGGCTTGGGTGCATACCATAATGGCGGCAAATTTACTTGGAGGGTTGGTTTGATGATCATAAGTTTTAGAAAACATTTCTAGAGGGGCAACATTACCATAGTTTACTTCATATATAGGATTATCTTCGTCAGTTTTGGCAACGATTTGCCAGCCGTTTGCTTGCAAAGCTTGAATAGCATTAGGGTGAAAAGCAGTGGCTTCTGTACCTCCCGAATAAGTGTGAAACGGCTCTACTTGATACCAGGCTGCGGCCATTTGTAACCAAGCTTGCCCCAAGTGGCTCCGGCGAGAATTATGCGTGCAAATTACGATGGCTTTGATTGGCTCTTGGCGGGCGATTTTTTGTGCCAAATATTGGCTGATTTTCTCGAGTTGAGCTTTTCTATCTTCTGAAATGTTGTCAAAAGTGTTGACAATGTCTTGAGCAAAATTGGCTAAATTCGGGTAAAACGTAGTTGATTTAATGTCTTTAGTAGTCATGAGAGGTATTACTTTACACCGGCGAGCCATTGTTTGGCTTCTTCCAGGTTTTCAAAATATTTTCGAGTAATTTTAAGCTTTTTTTCATTAAACTCCTCGAAAGTCTGCTCTACATATACTGTCACAATAAAATCAGGAGAATTGATTACTGCCAGGTAAAACTCACCCAAATTATATAAAATTGAGAAAACATTTTCTCCGTGCCAATCCTGCATTTCGGGACTTAAGGCAAAATAAAACTCTCGTAAATCTATAATGGTCTTGTGAGGGAGATCAGATAAATTGATGAGTGACTTGATAATTCGTTGGTACTCACTCTTATACAATTCGTCTGTAAAGTGGATGGTGGCAGGTTTCCAAACATGGGCCATAATATTGGTATCCTTGAATAGAAATATCTCAATGTATGGGCTGTTGTATATCGTTGTTTTCATGAAAAACAGTGGTTAGAAGACTTTTCACAGGGTTAATCTATGATAAGATCGTGAATTATCATCAATATTTGAATAAAAGCCCTGAATTATATCAATACCCTTGTAATTAAGAAGCCTTGCAGTGCAAGACTCCGTTTTGTTTTTTGATGCTTTACAAGATAATTGCTAGGTGGTGATAGCACCAGCAATGGTGGCAGTCATAAAACAAGCCAGTGTAGCTGCCAACAACGCTCTTAAACCTAACTTTGAAAGGTTACTTTGTTGATTAGGAGCCATACTACTAATTCCTCCAATTTGGATAGCAATAGAACTAAAGTTAGAAAAACCACACAGAGCATAAGTAGCCACAATGATTGATTTTTCATTGGCCAGTGATTGAGCCTGAAGCATATCTCGTAAACTTTCATAAGCTACAAACTCGTTGATCACCGTTTTTTGACCAATCAAACTACCCACCAGCAGGGTATCTTCCCAGGCGACCCCCATCAGATAAGCAAAAGGTCTACTAATTTGCCCCAGAATGTACTCCATCGATAACCCCTTAAAAGCGCCACCTGTGTTGGTTTTGATCGTTTCGTTGATACCGAACCAATCTCCAACAGCTACTAGTCCTGCGTTCAATAAGGCTACCACCGCAATAAATGCCAGCAACATTCCCCCTACATTAAGCGCTAGCTTAAGGCCATCACCTGCTCCAATGGCCATTGCATCAATAATATTCACTCCCAGCGAATCTTTTGAAAGCTCGAGTTCTTTGCTTACAGGCTTGGTTTCGGGTAACATAATTTTGGCAATTACAATGGCCGCAGGAGCACTCATAATAGAAGCACTCAAAAGGTGTGAGGCAAATTTGGCTTGTTGCACTGGGTCATTACCTCCCAAAAAGTACACAAAAGCGGCTAAAACACTACCCGCAATGGTGGCCATTCCTCCTGTCATCAAACACATGAGTTCTGAATAGGTCATGTTTTTGATGAATGGTTTTACCAATAAGGGAGCCTCGGTTTGTCCTAAAAATATATTACCAGCCGCCGATAAGCTTTCCGGACCAGACAACCCCATGGTTTTAGACATCACGTAGGCTATTACATAAACGATTTTTTGCAAAATGCCCAAGTAATACAACGCCGCAGAAATAGCCGAAAAGAAAATGATTACCGGAAGAATCTGAAAGGCAAAAATCATCCCTAGCGAATGCTTGGCTCCTTTGTCGACTTGACTGTTTTTGGCCAAATCACCAAAAATAAATTGTGCTCCATCAGAGGTGAAGTTCAGGAAGCGGACAAATCCAGTACTGAGCCACTGAAAGAAATCACTGATAAAGCCTACTTGAGTAATCAACACTCCAAATAACACCTGCAAACTTACGCCGATGATTACCAAGCGCCAATTGATGGCTTTTCTATTGTTTGAAAAAATGTAAGCGATGGTAATAAATACCAATAAACCAATGATTCCTTTAATATAATCCATGGGGGTTGATTCTTGATCAAATGGTAGATCTAATAAATAAGCGCGTAAAACTAAGT
>DMXI01000614.1 GCA_003483885.1 Microscillaceae bacterium | reverse complement strand
TTAAAAGCAAGCAATAGAATTATAGTGATTAACCGTATAAAAACTCTTTAATGTTCATTGAATAATTTTCATTCACCCACATAATCGCCTTCTGCTCGTCGTTGAAATTGGCTATCCATTTAAATCCCATTTCTTTTAAATACTTCTTACTTTTGGCAAAATAGGCTGTAATAAGCCCTTCTTTTTTTTCTGTGGCAACGTAAATCATAAAAATTAGATAAAGATTAAAATTGTGAGATTAAGACTTTTTTGGTTGAAAAGCCCCGGTATTAATTGATAGGAAAACGAAAAATTTTTATACCGTAACATTATATATAAATACGCAATAAATTTGACTTTTGTTTCAAGATTTAGTAAAAAAAACCAACAAACGTCCAATTTCTATACAAGCATTTAGCCTGTTTTGAGGCCATATTTTTGATGGATAATAGGGCTATAAATGAGATAAATATTTTGGCTATTGAGCCTAAACATTGCTTTAAAAGCCCCGGAAAAGCACTAAATAACAAAGAATAGCCTAGTTACTTTTTTTGTTTGATATTAAAACTTACATTGGTGATTTTCGTATGAATATACAATCACTTAACTATCTTATAAGTTTTACACAGAAAATGATCAAATAAATCAAGGAAAAGTACAATTCCTTGACTGTGCAAAATCACCAACGAAATTAGTAGCAAGCCAAAACTAACTTTTACTAACCTCCAACAAGTCACCAGATGATGGAAGTCAATCAAACGTTTGGCCATTGGTACAAACAAGATACTGCCTACTCAAATACCACAGAGGCAAATGCTACAAGTCAAGTTTCATTCGAACACTGGCTACGCTTGCATACCTCTCAAGATCTCGATGAATTTACCTATGATGTATTGGCTTATATTGCTGAAGAGTCACAAGCTTATCGAGGAGTGTTTTTTACCCAACAGCAAAACAAAAGCGAATGCTACGAAGCCACCGGGGTTTATGGGCTGCACAAAAGCCAATTGATCCAACCTACTTTTACCTTTGAAGAAGGCGTTTTAGGAGAAGTAGCCCATTCGCAAACGCCCAAAGTTTTTAACCATTTACCTCCCCAAGCCATTCAGGTAGATTTTGTGTCGGCCAATATTAGCACCTCCTGTGTCATGATACTCCCAGTTTTGTTCAACAAAGTAGTATACGGCGTATTAGAGTTGTATTACTTTCAGCCATTGAACCAGGCCGCTCAAACTGAGGTAATCAAGCTAACTTCTATTTTAGGAGCTACCCTACAAGGCATGCTCGATTACCGCAAGAACAAATACCTACTGGTGCAATCTGACGAACACCGCGAGCAGATATTGTCTCAACGAGACGAAATGGAACAAACCATTGAGAAGTTATTTGAGACTCAAACCGCCCTTGAGAAACAAAAACAACGCACTGAGATCGCTTTTAATAACTTTAAAAGCACCAACAAGCGCTTAATGGAGAGTATAAAATACGCCAAAAGTGTACAAAAAGCGCTTTTGCCGGATAATGAAAGGTTAGGAGAGTTATTTTCAGATTATTTTGTGGCATATCAGCCCAAAGATGTAGTTTCGGGTGACTTTTACTGGTTTTCCAAGGCCAGTTTTGTCCATAAGCCTACTACGCCTTTTATCTTGGCTGTCATTGATTGTACTGGGCACGGAGTGCCGGGTGGGTTTATGTCTATGGTGGGCAATGCCCTGCTACACGAAATTGTAAATATCAAGCAAGTAACCGATCCCGCTAAAATATTGTCCTTGCTACATCGGGGCATCCGAGATATTTTGAGGCAAGAGGAGGTAGACTCTACCAACCATGATGGAATGGAGGCGACCATTTGTAGGTTTTTGCCTAACACTCAGGGAGGATTTAATATCACTTTTGCAGGAGCCAAACACCAACTTTATTATTTTCAGCAAGGAAAGCTTAAGCAAATCAGAGGAGACCGTAAGTTTTTGGGTGGAGGTGAGTTGCAAGTACCTCATCTTACCTTCCATAATCATTCTTTTAGTCTGCAAAAAGGCGAGGTTTTGTATTTATCTACCGATGGTTTGATAGACACTTGCAATCCAGCGCGTCGAAAGTATGGAACCAAACGCTGGGAAAAGATCATTCAAAGCTGTTTTGAGAAGCCCCTCAATGCTCAAAAGCACATTATTATCAAGGATGTTCTGAATTTTAAACAAGATGGTGAACAACGAGATGACATTACTTGTATTAGTATCAGGGTATAACACACGAATTATGCACTTATTAAATAAAATTTAAATTGAAAAGACCACATTTACGCAATGAAAGAAAATAAATTAACGATCACCTATGAAGAATATGCCCGGTTGAAGGCTGATTTTGAAGAGAAAGAGCGCAAGTTTGAAGCCCAGCTTTGGGTAGACTCCACCTTGAATAAGTTTGATGGCTTGTTAAGAGAAAATTATGCAAAGTCGTTACAGGAGTTTGCTTCTATTGTAATCCAGCATATCGCCGAGCTTACCAATGCTTTTAGCGGTATTATGTATACCCTCGACCAAGACCAGAAACTACTACAGGCTACCTCAGGGTATGCAGTCAGTGTAGAAACCATTGAGAAAAGAAGCTTCCGTGTAGGCGAAGGGGTAGTAGGGCAAGCCGCGGCTTCGGCCAAAACCCTGGTTTTTGAAAATATTCCGGCTGAAAATGTAGAAGTCTTTTTTAGCAGTGCCAAGGTCAACGTGGCCAACATTAGAGTGATTCCATTAATTTTTAATGAAGTAGTATACGGTGTATTGGAGTTGATTTTTATTACCAAATTGAGCGATACCCACGCCAACTTATTGGAAAAAATGAGCCGTAGCATTGCTACAATGATTGAGAGTATCTTGAACAATGATGTGAACCAAAAATTATTGCTGGATTCTCAGGAACAAACCGACTTGTTACGAGCTCAAGAAGAAGAGCTTCGACAGAATCTGGAAGAAATTGCGGCGACTCAAGACCTCATGAACAAACAACAACGAGAACTAGAGCTGAAAGAGACTGAGATGTACAAAAAAATGAAGCAGGTAAATCTCGAAAAAGAAGCCATGGAAACCAGGGAACAGAAGCTGCAAGAGACTCTGGAGAAGTATCAGAAAGATTTGGAAACGTACAAAAATAAAGATCAGGAGATAGCCCAACTTCAAGAAGAATTAGCCAAATACAAAAAGATAAACAGTACCAAGGCCAAGGCTTAATCAAGGCTTGGTTGGTACGAGTGGGTGTTTTGTGATTTTGGTAAAAAAATGTAGATATTGGTGACCAATAACTCTTTTAATAACCAATCATTATGAAACAAATTCGCCCTTTTCATTTGGCATTCCCAGTGGTAGACTTGGAAAAAACCCGTGTTTTTTTTCAAGAGGTATTAGGTTGCAAAATTGGCCGTACTGATGAACGCTGGATTGATTTTGATTTTTTTGGCCA
>DMXI01000141.1 GCA_003483885.1 Microscillaceae bacterium | reverse complement strand
ACAGTTTCTACATTGTCTCTTGCTTTATTTCTGCCTGATGGTATTGTTGATCTTTAGTTTGGGCCAATCCATTCTTTCGAATAAACTTCCTTCTTCCCTTTTCACCTAAACGCCACAGTATCGGATATACCTTAGGAATAAACCCTGGAAACGAACCAAAAAACTTGGCACTGAGGCTGTCACCATAAGGCAAATAATTCTCGAGACGTTTGCGCTTGATAATCTTCATAACCATTTTGGCTACTTTTTCTACTTTTGCTGGTTGGCTCAAAAAATTCAATGGACTGCCTTTTTCGTGGGTAGCTTCGTACCGTAGCATAGGAGTATCAATTGCGCTCAAGTACAACCCTGATACTGCTACCCCAAAAGATTTCATTTCGTTGCGAAATGCCATCAGAAATCCTCTCAGACCAAATTTGGTCGCCGAATAAGTAGCACTACCTTTCATACCGATAATGCCTCCCATAGAAACCGTAGAAATAAGGTGCCCAGCACCTTGAGCTTTCATTTTGTGCCCACATACATGATTGAGATACAAAACACTCCATAGGTTAAGCTTGAGTTGAAAATTACACTTCTCGAATGATAAATCGATAAAATCTCCTGGTACAATGGTTCCGGCATTTAAAAATGCGATGTCTAATGTAGGCCTTTGGTCAATCTGCTGACCTAACGTCTCGAGATCGCTTCGCTTGGTAAGGTCACATACGGTAATTTCGGTTCCTGGCAAAGTTCTCTGAAGAGCCTCTAAAGCCTCCTGATTAATGTCTATCAACCATAAACGATACCCCTGACTATGCAATAGTTCGGCAGTTGCTTTACCAATTCCGCTAGCAGCTCCAGTAATCAGAACTAATTTATTTTGGTTTTTCATAACAATTCTGATTTATACAAGCGTTTCTTGAGGAGTATTTTTAGAAGTAGTTGGTTTCAAATCATTGTTTTGCGCCAGCACTTCTTCCAATGATGGCCATCCCCATTTTTTACGGAATTTTTTAAGTGCTTTCAGATAAGTATCTTTATTGACATACCCAGTATGGCGATCCGAAGAAACAAATTTGATAGCCCCTCCCAGATCAGCGGCAGGTTGTTGGGTTTGCGCAATTATTTCTTTGGCCTGTGCGGGATGATGTAGTTGCGTTTCGATATTTTTGGCAATCAAGTAGGCCATTTGGTCCATCATACCATAGATGCCACCATTGGTTTCCAGATAACCGTTGCCAAACAATGTAGGATATTTAGGATTGAACATCTTTAAATAAAGTTGCGGGCGATTGCCTTTCCACTCAAAGAAATCTTTATCCAGGTATGGAATAGTATATTTATATCCAGTTGCTAAAATGATCAAGTCTACCTGCTCTGCACTTCCATCTTTAAACACTACCTGATCTTTAGTAAGGTGATCGATGTCTCGTTTGGCGATTACATCACCATGTTGTAAATAATGTAACAACTGCGAATTCATGATCGGATGGCTACTCATGACCGAATGATCTGGTTTTTGAAGCCCCAAACGGGTAAGATTTCCTGTCATCAATCTCAAAATCTTGCCAAACATCCATTGAGAAAGCCACATTGGGCCACCTCCGGTTTTACGGGCAAATACATCAGTAGGCATCCCAAACAAATGTTTAGGCACAAAGTGATAGCCTCGGCGCATGCTAATAAAGGCTTGTTTGGCCATAAATGCCGCATCACAGGCAATGTCAACACCTGAATTACCCGCCCCTACCACTAGTACTCGTTTATCTCGCAAGTAATCACTGTCCTTATACTTGACCGCATGGATAACTTCTCCTTCAAACTGCTCTTCTCCCTTCAAATGAGGGCGATTAGGATCCCAAAGCGACCCTGAAGCACATACCAGCCAACGATAGTTGACAGGAACTTCTCCCTCAGGTTGAATTTGCCATAAGTCATTCTGGAACGTGACCTGCTTTATTTTCGCATTGAATTGAATATGTTCGTAAAGCCCGTTTTCACGAGCAAAATATTGAATATACTCGTGTATTTGAGCACGAGAAGGGTAATCGGGAAAAGAGTCTGGCATAGGAAAACCTACATGCCCTGACATGGTTTTGGAAGAAATAAAATGGGCTGATTGATACATAGGCGTGCCTGGATTGGTAATATCCCATATGCCCCCTACTTCAGAATGTTTCTCATATACGCGAAAAGGTATATTTAATGCTTTTAAGGCTCTGGCTACAGTAAGTCCGGCTGGTCCAGCACCAATGATAGCTACTTGATTTGTGTCCATAATTTTATAATTGGGTGAGCATTACAAAACCTGAAGTTTTTTCAGGTTTTGTACAAAGAAAAGAATTATGAGATGATAAAACAATAAAATATGAAAATTTTTCAGGTTTTTATTATACGGTTTACCATTATAATACAATGCTCCTTATCTCATCATCAGACACATGTTTACTTTTGACCAAATGTGATTTGTTTCTTGGAAATTAATTGCAAATATTTGAGCCTGCACTAAAAATCATAGCCTCTACAAATGCGAGAAACCACCAATAAAACCCGTACTCCTAAGCAAAACCGCTCTAAGGCCCGGGTAGAATCTATTTTAACTGCCGCCAAATCTTTGATTGAAGAAAAGGGAAGTGCGCAGGTAAAAATCCAGGAAATTGCCAAAAAAGCCAAAGTGAGTGTCAGCTCTATGTACCAGTACTTTCCTGATAAAAATGCGATTATCCACGCACTTTTTGAGCAATATCTCCAAAAGGTTCGCTCCTTATTTAGCGAGTATATTGTGGAAATTAACTCGGTAGCAGACCTTAGTCATAACCTGGGGCAATTGCTCGACAATTATTATCAGCTGTACTACAATGAACCTGTTTTTAGAGACATTGTGGCCATTGGCGAAGCCGACAAAAGAATGCAAGACATAGACATAGAAGATAGTCAACAAAATGCCACCATTATCTTTGAGGCCGCACAGCATTTGGTGCCTGAAGAAAAACGGGAAGATTTGAAACGTTATTTATTTTTGATGATGCACCTTACCAATGGGGTGGTACAGTTGGCTACTTACTGGAGTAAAAAAGATGTGGAAGAGGCAAAAAAAATGGTGGAAGTCAGTAAAAATCTGGTTGCAGAAGATGTATTGCAGAAATTTTTTAAGTGACCTACCCTGCAAAACAGGGATCAATGCTGGTTTCTGGCTCTTCACTACTTGGTAGGGATTGGCTAAAACATTGATAATTAAAAAATTATAACTAATTTACGGATTCAAGGCTTTTAATTAATCAACAAAATCAATGATACCGGTAAAATTAACCTTACAGGGTGTTTATTCTTACCAAAAAAAGGCAGAAATAGATTTCACCAAACTTACGGAGTCGGGCTTGTTTGGGATTTTTGGTATGGTAGGAAGTGGTAAATCGACCATTCTCGAGTCTATTTCTTATGCATTATATGGGCAGGTAGAGCGATTGAACAAACAAGACAAGCTCACTTATAACTTGATGAACCTCAAGTCCAACGAGTTGTTGATTGATTATGAATTTAGAGCCAACGATAACCAACAATACCGCTTTGTTGTAGAGGGAAAACGAAACAGCAAGAATTTTGAGAAAATCCGCACCTTCGATCGCAGCCATTACCAAATGGTGGATGGAGACTGGATTCCTACCGATAAAAAAGCCGAAGATATTCTTGATCTGAGCTACGATAATTTCCGTCGCACGATCATCATTCCACAAGGAAAGTTTCAGGAGTTTTTACAGCTGGGCGATACTGATCGTACCCGCATGCTGAAGGACATTTTTGGGCTGGACAAATATGACCTGGGGCAAAAGCTGCGCCCTATAGAAAGGGATAACGACCAAAAAATTACGGAGGTAGAAACCAAATTCCAGGGAGTAGCCGAAGTAACTGAAGAAAGCATTAAAGAACAGCGTCAAATCCTGAAAGAACTCGTAGAAGCGCTGGAAAAACAACAAGTCCAACTTCAGGATAAAAACCAGCAAAAAGCGGAACAAGAACAGATCAAAGCACTTTTTGCAGAGCTAGACAGGCAAAGAGAAAACCTTACCCAGCTCAAGCAGCAAGCCGAGGAGTTTAACAGCCTGGAGCGTAAAGTAAAGGAATACGAAATCTGCTTGTATCAATTTAGCGACCTGTTGGAAACTCACAAAAATACCCAACTGAAAATCAAACAGTTGCAAGGAGTTATCCAAGAAAAAGAAAGCCATTTTGAAAAAATTCAACAAAAGCTGGAAGAAGAAGAGGTTAACTTTAAAAAGGTAAAAGAGCAATACGAACAGCGGGAGACGATCAGTCAGAAGATGGATGAATTTGAAAAAATCATTCAAATCAACGAACTGAACAAGGAGCTGGCCACACTGGAAGAACGCATAGACAAAGGAAAGCCTGTAATCAAGGAGACCGAAAGCAAAATTACCAAGCTACAATCCGATATCGAGGATAAGACTTTTTATATTAAAAGACAAAAAGAAAACCTGCCCGATAACAATGTATTGTTGGCAGTAAGTGGTTGGTTTGCCGAGAAGAAAAAGATTTTGAGTAGCATTCAGAAGGTAAACCAGGAAACCCGACATATAGAAAAAGAGATTGGTAAAATCAATCAAGACAAGAAAGATCTTTACGAAGAGCATTTAAAAGAGTTATTGCCTGAGGCCCATCCCAAAACCCCGATAGAAGAACTAGTAGATATGATTCAGGACAAAAAAGATGACCTGGATGATAAGTTATCAGTAACAATGCAAAAGCTGACTAGTATGCAGCTCAAGCGTAAGCTTCAGGAGTATGCTGAAAGCCTCACTGACGGCGAGCCTTGTCCACTTTGTGGTTCAACACATCACCCCGACCCGCTCAAAGCTGATGCCGTAGATCAGGCGATGCATGCTTTTCAGGAAGCCCGGGTGACCCAGCAAATGCAAATCAAGTTGTTGGAAGATTTGATCATTAAAACGAATCGTATCAAGGATCAGATTGATGAAAAAAACCGCCAATTGCAACGTAAAGACGAAGAAGCTCAGTCGGAAGCCAATCATTTTGACCAACACTTGTACGAGTTTCGTTGGCGACCTGAATTTGACCCTGACCACGATGAAGACGTAGAGAAGAAAAAAGGCAAGATGAGTCGTTTGCAAAACGCCATCGAAACTGCTGATAAAGAACGAGAGGCATTTCAACGCGCTCTGGGCGAAGAACGAAAAAAGTTGGACAAGTATAAATCGGCCATCACAGAGCTGGAAAACCAACAATTGAGCAAAACTACCCAGTTAAAGACTCTTAAGCGTCAACTTCAAATTTTTACTGTAGACCAATACGCTCAACACGCTGCATCTCAACTTGTGCAAGAGATCAGAAGCTTGAAAGATTTGTACGAGCGCGTCGAGCGGAAATACCAAACGCTGGATACCCAAATTACCGAAGATCGTAATCAAAAGGTTCGCTTGGAGAGTGATTTACGTAATACCAGAGAAAACCTGGCTCAGGATGAACAACGACTCAAAGTCAGTGAGGATAAGATGCAGGAACGATTGGAAAAGTCTGATTTTGATACGCTGGAAACGGTAAAAAATATTTTACAAAACAAAATAGACATCGCTCGGGAAAACGAAAAAATCAAAGAATTTCAGACCAAACTCAACCGAGCCGAGGACGAATACAGCAGTCTGGAAAAACAAACCTTGGGCAAGTCTTACGATGAAGCTGCTTATCAGCAAACCCTGGTTGACATCAAAGCACTAGAAACCGAAGTACAGGTAAAACAAGATCGCCGAGGTGGTTTGAAAAACGAAATTGAGCGCTTGGAGGCCGATTTGGCGCGTAAATCTGAGCTACAAAAGCAACTGGATGCGCTTTACTTGCGTCGTGACGACATTGGCACCTTGAAGAAGATGTTCCGCGAAAGTGGTTTTGTAAATTATATCTCTTCGGTGTATATGCAAAACCTTTGTAACCTGGCCAACGAACGTTTCTATAGACTTACCAAGCAGCAACTTAAGCTGGAAGTAAACGATGACAATACATTCTACATCCGTGATTACCTTAACAATGGCCAAACCCGTAGTGTAAAAACACTCTCGGGAGGGCAAACCTTCCAGGCGGCACTTTCGCTGGCCCTGGCGCTGGCCGATAACATTCAGCAGTTTACCAAGTCTAATCAAAACTTCTTCTTCCTGGATGAAGGTTTTGGTTCGCAAGATGAAGAATCGCTCGATGCAGTGTTTGATACATTGACCAGTTTGCGTAAAGAAAACCGTATTGTCGGAATTATTTCGCACGTGGAAAGTCTACAACGCGAAATTTCGGTATACCTCAAGGTACGCAACGACGAAGAAACGGGTAGTGTGCTACAAAAGAGTTGGGAGAAGCAAGCCTAGGCCTATTAATTCCTCTGTTGTGAGGAACTCATCATCTATACCAGTCCTCTTTTCCATAATGACAAATACTCTATCCAATTTTGTTCGATGGTATTGTCAAAGAATTCAGCATTGAAATATGTCCAATGCTGACCTGTTTCAATTTTCTTAACCATTCTCCCTTTATTCCAAAACTGGATTTCAAATAAGTTATTCTTATCCCAATCAAATTTGGTAAACTTATCTGAAACGGCTGATTGAATAAGATCGGTTAATCCATAATTTTGATTTGAAAGCAGTAGAAACTCTGCCTCAAAATAAGGAACTTGACGTGGCCCAAAAAACGCGCTTTTTGTTAAAGCCTCTGGTATTCTTGAGAACTTTTCTCCTACATCATAGATGGTTCCTGCATTATAAATTCCTTTTTGATCTAGTTTAATACAGTTGCCATCTTTGGTATCGAGTGCTTTTTGTAAATAGTTAGGGGGATTGGATTGCTCAAAATAGAAAAAATGAGGGTAAAAGTCTTGAAGTAGGCCTGCTTGATTTCCCACAATCCGAATTTCTTCAAAACAATACAAATTTGTGTTATAATGAGCATCTAAGTCATATTGGTGTGAATTCAGGCAAGTAATGATATCATCTCCTCCATCACTGTTTTCAATCACCCAAATGTCGAATTGATTTGGGCGATCCTCAATGCCTAAATCTCCTCTTCCTTTTCTCGACTTATATTTTATATCTAAACAATTTTCTTCTTCATTTATATAATAAACTACTTTTTCCCACAATTCACCCCCGGTTTCTGCCAGATTTGTACAAATTTGATGGCAATCAATATCCTCTATCTTGTCTTTTTTGGGGATCACACGTAGCATTTTGTTTACAATTGCAGCCATATTTAATTTGCTGAGATAAGTTACTTCATTAGCTTTAACATCTGAATATACAACATTCGTTTCTCTAATATTTATATTATTCTATTTATCACTTATCTTCGGGTTACTGAGCGTAGAGACTTTTTATTATTAAGCATGTCAGAAATTTGGAAGCAATTCAAAGAATACGAGCTCGCTGTAATTGGTGCTGATGGCCTAGAAAATGAAGCAGAAATAAGGGAGATCAATCCTGACTTGTACGACGCAGCTTTATGCTTATATGAGTATGATGACCTCGAGTATTTATCAAGGTTAGTAAATGAAAAAAGAATTGATATCAACAAACCTACCGTTAGAAGTCACCAACCTTTACTTTTCCTGGCCATTGTGAAAAACAGAGTGAATACGGTAAAATTTTTGATTGATAGGGGAGCAAATGTTGAACACTTAGAAGAAGGAAAGGATTACGTGTTTTGGGCCATATTTACAAATTGTGACATTTCTATCTTTTTAACGCTACTCGAAACCAAGAAATTTAAAGTAGATGCAGAGACATTAGCCTTAGCTATTAGAAAAACAGAAGTACCACAAATTAATTTATTGATAGAAAGGTTAAACAGCTCTGAACTAGACCAATTGATAAATGAAGGGGATGAAAATCTTCCAATGACTACCTCCATATTTGAGGCCCTTGTCTATCACAACTTCTATTTATTGGCTGAAAAGTTACTGACCTATTATCTCCCAAATACTTGGGAAAAATTGAGAAATGACGATTATCTAAATACACTTGATCAGTTGATTACTTCCTCTCCCTTAAAGATTGATTTCTCCTCTGCATCTTCGCGAAAAAGAAGTTTGCCTCCTTATTCCAAAGAGAAATTACTCAAATTAAAGGAGGCATTAGAAAAGGTTCTTTATGGAAAAATTTAGAGAAACTCTTGAACAAATATTTCATAAGTATTTGAATAATAAGGAGATGAGCACTCCTACTCAAGCCTTGGAAGCTATGTTTGAGTTTTACCAAACGGTTCAAATTTTACCTAAAATAGAAGATGCTGAACAAGATATGCTGCTATTTCAATATGGGGTATACGATTGGAACGACACCGGTGATACTTTTGAGTTTAACCTTACCCGACAAGTAAAAAGCCCTCATCCAGATGATGATGAATACTATCAATTGAGCCTTACTTTGCTTTATGAACCTGACGAAATGGAGCCAGTAGACGACCTTAATGCCTGGAGTGTAGATTTTGAAGACCTCAACACTTGGAAAGCACATATCATCGGTACTAAGGGCTACGAACAAGCCGCTAAATATCAACCTTATTCATTTCGGGTAGAACTGGATCATACCTAGGAATTCTTTCAGCTTTTTGATTATATTGTTGATGAGTGAACCAAACTTTTCTAAACTTATGAAAATCTACTTGTGCATTTTATTGGCAATTGTTCCAATCTTCTTGTTTGCTGAGACTCCTCCCCAAAAATTAACTTCTGTACAAAGAAAATACCTTAGAAAACAACGGAAACAGCAAAGAAAAGTCAAGCGATTGAAACGCTTTTTAAATTCTAAAAGAGGTGAAAAATTACTCAAAAAAGTGGTGAGACAACATCCCAGATTGCAAGAATCACCACATAAATGGGATCGCTTACTGGGAATCTTAATCTTATCTCCAGTTGTTACCTATTACGCGCTTGCTGGTACCGGATTACCACTTATCAATATATTAGGAATAGCCCTTTTGGCTGGATTGGTGGTTTATGGAATCATCTTGTTATTTGGCTTGCTCTTACCCTACATAGGCACCCGTAAGTAGGTCTATTGCCCAAATACGCCCTACCTCCAAAGCAAAATCCCAGTCCAAATAGCCAATGGTAGCAAAGTACCCCAAATCAATTGATTGCGATAAAAACGACGTTGTCGTCGTTCCCACCGATTGCGCTCGTTTTGTTGGTTTTGGGTGGCCAATACGGCATTTTGTTGCGCCAAAACTTGTTGTTCAATGACTTTAAGCTGAGCTTGGGTTTTGGCCAAATATTGTTGGGCTTGTTTTTCGTAAGGTTTGTAATGAAGGGCATCTTGCAAATCCAATTCGGCATTGACATAATCTTGCAAATGGTAATACGCTATGCCTCGCTTGATATAAGTCTGATAATCGTAGGGTTTCTTTTGTAGAGTAATGGTAAAATCACTGACTGCTCCTGCATAATCTTTGGTTTTGAACTTAGCTTCCCCCCTTTCGGCATACATAGCACTGTAATAGGGCATACGCTCAATGGCTTTATCCAAATCGGCGATGGCTTCTTGATAATTGCCTGCCTTTATTTTGGCTTGGCCATCGTGGTAATATTTTTTGTATTCCAACACTTTTTGGGCTTGGGTATTAGTGGCTCCCAATACTCCCAAAATAAGTAATGTATAACAAATCTTCTTTAGCATGTCAGTAACAGTTGGTGGTGTGCTTTTTTTAAAACGATCGCCTCTTTTAATTATTTTCCCTGGGTATTTTTGTTTGAGTATTCTTTTGCAAGAATAAAACCTATACTCCAAAGCTTGCTGGCATGTTTCATTCCTTTTTCCAAAGCCACCAACCCGCATAAATAACTAATAGTTGAATCATCACTCTTACTAAAGCAGCATTGAAAGAACCAATGGCTGGTTGTGCCCGAAACAAATCCCAAATATGTATGGGTAAGAAAACAATCATCATTAATGTGAAGCCTAAGGCACCCAATTTCCGAGTTTGAGGAATCAAGAGCGCAATACCCACCACTCCCTCGGCAATAGTTGCCAGAATATTGGCCAAACTTTCGGGAATAAAAGGCGGCACAAAAGCAGCATAGAATTCTGGCTTGGCAATGTGGTTATAAGCACCAAACAACAAAAACAAACCAAATACAATGAATAAAACTATTCTCAAAACAGCTGTAAACTTTTTCACATCTATAAATATTTAGTTTAATGAAGTTCTAAATTCTGATGGAGATAAGCCCGTTTTCTTCTTAAAAACCCTACTAAAATACTGAGGATATTCGAACCCTAAGTTATGAGATATTTCTGAAACTGAAGCTTGGCTATTCAATAATAAATGTTTGGCTTTTTCTATTAAATGATAGTGAATATGCTCTTGAGTGTTTTTACCTGTTTCTTTTTTCAGCAAATCGCTTAGATAGCTGGCTGATAGATTCAGTTTTTCGGCAAAATAATGTACCGTAGGTAAACCCTGTTCCTGTATGTGATCAACCACCAAATAAGCCTTTAACATTCGCTCAAAATCGGCTAAAAAGCCAGTATTTTGTGATTTACGGGTAATAAATTGGCGGCTATAGTAACGTTTAATATAACTCAGCAGCAGCTCTATGTTAGAAACCAATACATCTTGACTAAATTCATCTA
>DMXI01000405.1 GCA_003483885.1 Microscillaceae bacterium | reverse complement strand
AATAACTATGGTTATGTGAAATATATAGGGAATGCCAAATTCCTCTAAAATCGCGCTTCGGATAAAGAGTATTACCTCCTCAAAATATCCAGAAGGGTTATGAGACGGAAGGCCTTTTTTGAGAATTTTTCTTAGGCAATGCTTCCGAAGGATACATCTAAAAATATTTTTTAATACCTGGTAATATTTATGACTAAACAAGAAAATGTATTGATCATTGGTGCTTGTGGGCAGTTAGGAACTGAGTTGACGGTTGCGCTAAGAAATATGTATGGTGAAAAGCACGTAGTAGCCACTGATATTCATTGTGCCGACGAAAGCTTTAAACAACAAGGAATTTTTGAAGAACTCAACGCATTGGATGGCCAGCGAATGGCCGAATTAGTAGATCGTTACCAAATTACCCAGATATATCATTTAGCGGCAATGTTGTCGGCCAAAGGTGAACAAAACCCATTGTTTGCCTGGAAGCTCAACATGGAGAGTTTGCTAAATGTACTGGAAATAGCCAGAGAGAAAAAACTACACAAAGTATATTTTCCAAGCTCTATTGGAGTTTTCGGTTTTGATACCCCCAAGCAAAACACCCCTCAACAAACCATTATCAACCCTACCACCATCTATGGAATTAGCAAGCAAGCAGGTGAGCACTGGTGTAGCTATTATTTCCAAAAGTTTGGAGTAGATGCCCGTTGTTTGCGTTATCCTGGGTTGATTAGCCACAACGCGTTGCCAGGTGGAGGCACTACCGACTATGCAGTAGATATTTATTATAAAGCCATAGAGCAAGGCACGTATGAATGTTTCTTGTCAGAAGATACCTACCTGCCTATGATGTATATGCCCGATGCGGTAAAAGGTACTTTGGATTTGATGCACGCTCCCGCAGCACAAATCAAAACGCGCACAGGATATAACCTGGCCGCAATCAGCTTTTCTCCCAAAGAAATCACCAAAGCCATTCAAACCCACATTCCCGAATTTACCATTACTTATAAGCCAGATGGACGTCAACAAATTGCCGATTCCTGGCCCGATAGCATCAACGATGCCGAAGCCCGGGCCGATTGGGGATGGCAACATCAATACAATTTGCAAACTATGACCAAGGATATGTTGGTTAATCTTAAAAAAAAAGTAGTTTTGGCGTAAATACTTTTTCCCAGTAAAGAGCAACTTGTTGCTAATTATACCTTGATAACCCTTGCTCAAATGATGATTCATTCAAAAAAAATCTTCGTTTCAAGTTATTTTAAAGCCCTGATTATTTGGGGGTTAGGTTGCTTTTTGCTGGTATCTTGTGAAAATTTACAAAATTCAAAAAACGAAAAGATGTCTAAAACGGTTATTACTGCGAAAGGAGCGGCGGCTCCTGTAGGCCCTTACAATCACGGGATATTGGTCAATGGAACATTGTATGTATCAGGCCAGGCAGCTATTGTAGATGGCAAGGCCATTGAGGCAAGTATAGAAGACGAAACTCACTTTGTGATGAAGAGTATGGGGGCTATCTTACAAGAAGCTGGAATGGATTATTCTAACATTGTGAAGTGTTCGATATTTGTAAAGGATATGAACAATTTTGCTAAGATCAATACAGTGTATGGCAGTTATTTTACAGATCAATTCCCTGCCAGAGAAACTGTAGAAGTGAGCCGCCTGCCCAAAGACGTGAATGTGGAGATTTCTTGCATAGCGGTAAAATAGTTTATAAACGGCTATTAAGGTAACAGATCAAAAATAATTGGTTGCTTTGTATGGGCTATTTTGACTGAATGTATCATTATTTTTCTTAGTAATAGCAAAGTGTTGTTACTACAAAAAATGAGTCGTTCTAAACCAAAATTTGTACCTCTCAATTCGCTGTTTATTTTTTATCTGTTACTTATTTTTTAATAAATTATTCGCTATCTTGAAAAAAACAGATTCCTAATCATTTATTATGAACCAATAGCTAAATATTCCTACGTGTTATGAAACTTTTTCCCTGCCAAAGCTCCGTGTTTGTTTCAGGGCACACTACCGACGAAATTGTACATAAACTAGATATGGCTATCAAACCAGCCCAAGTCAAAGAAGATGTAATGTCTGAACATTGGCTTTTGCCGACTCGTAGCCTGGAACAAGATTATCCTTTTCGTGGCTCAGTAAAAGAAGCCAACTTTCGTATTGCCCGCAAAATGTCCTATCCCGAGTATTTCATGCCAATGATTGAGGGTAAGATTGAATCTACTTCTAAAGGTTGTATTTTGTTTGTAGAGTATTCTTTGCTCAAAGGAACTCGCTTTTTTATGTCTATTGCTTTGGTGTTTACCTTTCTTATTGGAATGTTTTTTTTATTGGCAGAGCGTAATCTTTTGTATTTCTTAGCTTCATTATCTGCTATGGGTGTAGGGTATGGCGTCACTTGGTTGAGTTTTCAGCAAAAGGTGAAAATTTGTCGTGATTTGCTGGAAGAAACCCTGGATAAAGAGATTTAAACTTCAATAGATTCATTTCCTTAGGCTACTTTTCTTGTGCCAGATGTTTGTCTACTCGTCGTTGATGGAGTGTTTATAACGCTTACTTCAAAGGCTTTCTGAGTCATAATAATGTTTTGGAATATAGGTAGTTAAATGGCTTTTACAGGCTATTCCACTACTTTAATGATGACTTCTCCTTGCAAAGAATCCTCCCATTTTTCATGAGCATATTTTAAATGATCTAGGTTAGTCTTTGTCAGCCTTGGCTTCTCCAAGTGTAAATCATACTTACATTTGATGGTGTAAGTGCCTGGCTCATCAAATAAATGCCATTTGTTTAAAACTGTTTGTAGATGGGTGCTACTACCTGGTTGAAGCGTAGGTCTTTGTTCTATTCCTCCAAAATTAGAAAGCCCATCACCTAAGTTGGTTAACTTTTGCCCATCTTTAAAAATCTCGAAATGAAAATACTCACAGCGATTGAACTTGTTACGGTACATTCCACCCAAATTGAACGTGATGGTTTCTTTTCCCTGATTTTTAACAACCATGGTTAAATCAATTTTTTCTCCTACCTGATAAATGTTTTTAGTGGTTTTAAAAACACCTTGTAGTTGATGTTGAGGGTGTTGTCTCTGTTGCAAAGGGATTTGTAAAGCTTGGGATAATTGACGAGCAGTGGGAGCATCGGTTACAAAACTATAATGTTTCAGTTGTTTTTCACTACTGCTATATCCTGTGATGCTATAAAATTGGTTATCTACTTTCAGAACAGGCATCTCCTGAGACTTAGAAGAAGCAATCACTATCACGTTAAATTGAGTATTATTATTATTTGTAGCATATATATAAGTGCCTTGAATAGGAATGGTTTTATCTGGATTGATCCATACGGTACGTTGTTGGGTATTTTGTATGGCAGTACCACTAGTAGCGGTAGCTATTGGATACAAAGCAGGCTTCTGAGCGAAAGTTTTAGAAGTCATCACGATAAATAGTGAAAGAATAAAGAATAGGTTTTTCATAGGTAAAGTGTCATTATTAAAAGTCAAGACGACTTCTAAGGGTTATTCACAGAAATCAACTTCCAGGAAGAGGTTAAATCCTTTCTGTTTTTACAATTTATAAGCAAGACCAGCTAAACGCTGAAAAGGGGTAGAAGATAGTGAAAAAATCGCTTGCCTTGAGGCGGGTAAGGGCTAGAGCCTTTGGCCCGATCAGTGATTGTTAGGGAAATAGTATTGCCCCAAGTCTTTGGTTTTATCATAGGGAGACCAAAGACTTGAGAGCTTTTGAGAAATTGAAAGGTATAAAAGTAACTGGATAATAAATTAGTGAGCTAGATGTTTATTATTTGATTTTTAGATTATACCCGAGTTGCAAATAATAAGGAATTATAGGGGTTTGCTGAAAACTTTGTTCGCTTACTAAACCTGCCTTTAAAACCAAATCACTTTTATAGAATGAAACACCCGCTTGCAAACCATAATAAAAATTACCACCAGTGGCAGGTTCTGCCCAACCATCTTGAACATTTGTATAGATAAATGTTTTAAAACGATCTGAATGTTTAAAATGAGTGACAACCGCTTTATCAAAACCAAATTCACCAGCTATAAACCAACGAGACTTATAATAACCAGCAACGATAGATAACTCAGTACCAAAGTTTTGTAAACGGACTAATGGATTTTGAAACCTTCTATAAAGAGCATACAGAGATGCACTGAATTGAAAATAATTGATTTTATAAAATCTGACTTGCCCTCCTAATTTTACTTTAAAATCGTCCAGCAATTGGTTGCCTGATGGCAAAGAATAAGATGCCTGTAATAAGATAGGAGTTTTGAGTTTTAATTGATAACTATAACCCAGGCCATACACCAAACCATGATCCCAACTAGTGTGTATATGAGCGATATGACGATTGTTTTTGAGGGTTTGCCAATTAACGCTTTGAGCAAAGCTCTGGTTCATTAAGAAACATAGGAAAACGATAAATATACAAGTTTTGATGTTTGTCATGGAGTAAATTATCTTAAAGAATTTAGATAGGTTAAAACTATGGGGTGGATGTTGTTCCACTTAAAATGGATCATCTCGTGGCCTGTATCATCTATTTGGGTAATTTGAGCATTAGGAAAGAATGCAGCCTCTTTTTGGGCGAATGATAAACCATAAGATTTGTTGTTTTCTCCATAGATAAATAATACCCTGGTTTCGTATCGGTGTAAATTGGTAGTAAAATCGAAACCTTCAGTCTCTGCAATTTCAACCAGTCTATCAAGCATCACCGCACCATTTCGCCAAAAAGGAGATGGGCCTTCATTACCTTCGTTGTTGCCTGGGGCATAGGCAAAACCAGAAATAATCGCAAGCTTATAATCCAAGATGGCATGCTTATCTTTCCCTCCAGACAGAAATTGGTCGGGATACATAATATCGTTGGTGCTTTCGGCAAATAATTTAATCTTACGACTGGCAGCGCCATATTCATCCAGTAATTTTTTATTAAAACCACCAGGTTCAGCGAAAATTATCCCCCTTATTCGGTCAGGATAAGTATTTACATAAGCCGCAGCAATCATAGCACCCCAGGAATGCCCAAATAGAAAAACTTGTTGACTGGAAGAGGTTCGGTAATGGCTGATGACTGCCGTGAGGTCGTCGAGCATTAGTTGGATAGTATAGGTGTTTCTGTCGTGTCGTTGAGATAGCCCACTACCGCGCTGGTCATAAAAGATTACATAATAACCATCATTTGCCAGTTGCCTAACATTGAGCCCATTACGATAATCACTTCCTGGACCTCCGTGTAAAAACACCACCATAGGGTTGTTGGGGTTTCCAAAAGTTTGGGAATGCAACTGAGTTCCATTAATAAAAATAGAAGGCAAAGAGGCATCCTGGTCTACTGTTTTGGGCACTAGTTTTCCTGGGTCATTGACTTCAAACTCGTTATTACAACTGCCCAATAAAAGTATCATGCTGGTTATCAACCAAAGAGACATTATGTTTTTCATTTGCATTAATTATTTAATAATTTCTGCAAAAATGAGCCATACAATGACCTGAAGCGCTCCAACGGGTAGGATGAAACCTTTTTTGGAAAGTTAATGACCCTAAAAAATAGAAGAGTTTATTGCAAAGTAATACGTTGTTGCTTTACATATTCGGCAGGAGAGATGCCAGTGACTTTCTTGAAATTACGATTAAAAGAAGTTTTAGAATTGAAGCCACATTCGAGTGCTAAGGCCAGCAAAGTGAACTTTTGGTTTTCGGGTATTTTGATAAGCTGTTTAAATTCCTCTATTCTTTGATGATTGATGTAATCATAAAAGTTTTTTTGTTCTTCTGTATTGATTACTTGCGAAAGTATGTTGGGTTGTACGTCAAGTTTCTGAGCTAAATCTCTCAAAGTGAGCCCTGGAACTTTGAATAGTTTTTGATCTAGCATAAGCTGGGTAAGTTGCTGATGAATTGCTTTTTGCTTTTCGCTGTCTAATCCAGACTTTTGATATTTGACCTTGGAGTCAGCAGGCGCTTGTAAGGCTTTGCTTTCTTCTTGAGTTATTTGTGGCGCACTCAAGGGTTGGTTGGTGGTACCTGAAAGGGAGGGAGGTTTGTTGGTGAAAATCCCCAGTTGATTAATTCCAAAGTAGCCTATAAAAAAGACATACCCGACTACCGCGGTAAATACGTGCTTGTCATCACCAAATATGACAATTAACCAGATAAGACTTAGCCCTAAAGTGAGGTTACGAAGCCATAATAAATTGATCTTCTCTGTAAATGAAAACTGGTCAGCAATATTTTTTCGATGCTTTGATAGCTTCAATAGAGAAAGAATACTATAAAGAATCCCAGAAATGATGAAGGCGAAAAGAAATATAGTCATAAGGAGCTTAAAACCAACGCCTTCGTTTTGGTATACATATATTTTTTGCTGAGATGATAATCTAAAAAAAGGGATTAAGGATAATAAAGACAGGGCATAAGGGAGAAAATGCAACAGGTTGATTTTCCAGGATTGTTGTTGATTGGTAAGCGTAGACGTATACAAAAATAAAAAGGGGCCATGCAACAATGGCATAGAGATTTCGATACCTAATAAATGAGGAAAGTGAAGGTGTTGTTGGGTATTTCTGACATAGAAAAAAAATAAATGAACCCCTGTTAAAAACAGCCAAAGTGTTAATAGCTTATCAGCACTACTTTTATCTTTTTTACTGAGTAAAATAAATACCAGAAAAAGAGTGAGTGTTATTCCACCTAAGTACAACATGTATGCGTATTACCTTTCTTATTGGATAACAAGTTACTAATATATGTTTTTTTTATGATAGCTGGTTGTGTACTTTTTTAGGAAATATGTGGCGTATTCATTTCTTAAAGTTTGAAGGTGAAATTTAATAATAGTGAGGTATTCAAGGAGCTTTCTTTATAGATGGTGATTTCAAATGTGCAGGAGTAATGTCACTGGTATCAGCTCCTCGTTTTCTGATAGCCAATATACAATGGTCTTCACCTGAGTTGGATTGGGATTCTTTAACAATTAATTCTCCACCTACTTTTCTCATCAATGTTCGGTCATAGTTCATGAGCTTGTAGCAAGCTTCCGCATTCCCAGTACCTCTTAATGGACATTGAATGTCAATTTTGACCTGCGCGGTATTGGTGGTTATACCATCTATTGTAAATTTGTCTTGGGCATCGGAAGGCATCATTTGTTGCCAAGCGTGAGCCAATGCTTCAACATTGGTAGCAGGTTGGGGTTTGTTGAGTTTAATGTTAAGGTTGGCCGCTTTGGTAGTCAAAAATTGAGTAAAACGTGTAAAACCTTTTCTTTTGGCAAAAAAAGCAAAGATACGAAGCGTACACATGAAGGTAGAGAATTTTTCCAGTTGTTTTTTCATGAGGTGTGTTACATTTGTCTGGATACAAAGGTCAGGAATTGATTCACCAAAATCTGTGACATATATCAATTAATGCGGCTTATTGTGCCTGAGAGCGAATTCTACTGAGGGTTTCGCGGGTAATACCCAGATAGCTAGCCAAATATTTATTGGGAATTTGTTGAATAAAGTGAGGGTGGTGCTCTAGGATATGCTGGTATTTTTCGGCGGCTGTTTTGGTTTGGATTACATATAATCGTTGCTCTAACTGTACAGTGTATTGGGTAATAAAAAAGTTACTTAATCGCTCTAATTCGATAGAGTCTTGGCGCATAGATTGGTAAGCGTTGGCATCTATTTGATAAAGTTCACAATCGGTCAAGGCTACAATGCTTTCGTAACTGGGCTCTTTTGGGAAAAAACTGGTAAACGAGGTAACAAACTCATTCTCGAAGCCAAACCAAGTCGTGATTTCTTGCCCATCTTTGTTGGTGAAATAGCGGCAAAGTCCTTGGGCTACAAAAAACAGCTTGCGAGCTACTTGTCCCTCGGTGAGCAAATACTCCCCTTTTTTCTTGTGTATAGGCGTGTAACTTTGCCGAATCAACTGAATGGACTCCTGGCTGAGGTGAGGGAATTGCGTGAGTAGATGTTGGATAAGTGGGTTCATTTCAATCAATACCTAAGTCATTTACCAGAGTCGCGTTCCATTGTATTGTTTGTACCTCTACTCCAATGAGTTCCTCAATAATACCCATTACGGCAATCATCACTTCAAATAAGCTGGTAACATAGTTAAAATCTACAAATTTTTGGTATTCCAAGGCACCTACACACGCTACTAACTGTTGAAAGGTTAGATTAGGTAGAGTATGTATAAATTTATATTTAAACAGGCTGAATCTACTTTTATTGGTATTAGGCACCTCTCGATAGTCTAACCTTGGAAGTTTAAGATCAACATACTGGGTGAGCAGTTTCCAGGTTTCATCAATATTTTCTTCAGGAATAAATGAGGTTAATTTTTGTTGAGGGGCTATTTGTTCAGTAATGCCGAGTTTTTGCAAACCTGTTTCTAGTTGGTTTGCCAGGTCATTGTACAATAGTTTATCGGGTTGATGAATTGGAATATGGTGATACAACCATTGAATGATATCCCCAACAGTACCCATTTGGGAAGCATCTGGGTCAGGAATTGCTACCTTAAATTCCTTTTCAAAATGCATAATGAGTTCTACACCATCTAACCCCATAACTAATCTTTTTTAATTCTTAAAGTATCTAATCCAGCCCTTCTGACAGCTTTCGCTTCAAAATAGCGAAAAACTTTGGCGGGATAAGGAAAAGGTTCTTCATTCCATTGATCAAGTACTTCTTTAGGAAACCTTTTTTCTTTATAGAATACGCCTTTCACAACGGCGTAATACTTACCTGCGGCATTGAACTTACTTAAATCCAAACGAATTGAAGGACGAGTGGCCTCAATATAAAGCCTAACGTCATCTTTAGGCGATTTTTGTTGATACACAGCGCTCCTTTTGGATTGCTCGACCCAGGGTGGGCAAGGGCAACCCCATACAATATAATCCAGTTTTAATTCAAGTGTATCTTTTTCTAAATAGTTGGCTAATAGGCTGTCGGGTATGGGTTGACCGTATAACTGAAATAATGAATCATAATAAGAAACCTTGGGTCGTTTGGGTAAAGAATCATTTATAATAGAAGTTGTATCAACCGTTTGATTTGTTGAGGTTGAACCAACGCAATTGAACAATAAGGTGATGGGAATAAGAAAAGAGAGTAGTTTGATCATGAGCTATTGGGTTTAGCCTCCAATTTACTTCAAAACTCCCAAATATTTAAAAAAAATAGTAGGCCCAGCAGGTTTTGAAACCTGCCGAGTCTACTAAAATATGGATTTGATGATTATTTGCTATTCTCTTTAAGCATTTTTTCAAGCTCCTTAATGGACTTACCTTTAAGGTCTTCGTCTTGCTTTTCTTTAATAATAGACAAGATTTTTTGGTTATGCTCTTTGTCTTCCGCCTCTTTTTTCGCGGCTTCTTTTTCTTCTACTTTAGTATTCAAGACATCCAGTACAATATCAAATCGGAGCTTGACTATCTTATCCTTTTCGCTTTTTTTGTCAAGGAACGATTTACTCTTGCTATTTTTATAAGCTTCTTCTAATGATACTGCCAAGGCATCTAGTTCTGCCAGGGATAGTCCCCAAAGTTGTTCCACGTTTAGATGTCCTTTCGTGGTTTGAATACGCAATTTTAATTTACTAGCTTCTTTGTAAATCATTGATTTATCTGTTTAAAATTTAACTTTTAACATTCTTTTGAAATTTCCTGAGCATTTTACAATCAGCTCATCTCTTACGGTAGCGTTGAACCCTACACCAGACAATTGCTTGTCGGTAGGTTCAATCATATTGGTTCCACCCAAAACCTCCATCACCTTTTTATGTTTCAAAATTTCGGGCAGTAAGTTTTCGTTATGAAAACCCCTAATTTTTCCAGAGGCCTTACAGTTTTCAAGCATAAAGAAATAATGCAGGTTTCCAACCTCATTGTCTCCCCAATGGTTGGGAGACTTACACACCAAGTTCACTTTATAAAAGTTGTTGGTTTCCAATCCCCAAACTTCTTTGGATTGGCCTTTTTCGGGCAAATGGTGTTTAATAGAGAATACTCCATTCTTTAAAGTTACATCGGCCACCTTCACGTTTCCGATCACTGGTTGTTCATAAGCATATGAATAGATTTCTCCGTTGAATTCAATTTCAGCTTTAAACCCTTGTGAGTTTCTAGCCTTGTATTGATTCACCCATAGCCTATACACCCCGTCACGCATCTTTTCCAGCTTGGTCCAGGTGATGTTCTCCACCGCCAACTTGCCTTTTGGATTGGTATTATCAACATCCAGTTGCCCTGAAAATGAGGTTCTTTTGTTGTTTTGGTCTTTTCTGAATCCAGA
Organism: Microscillaceae bacterium; assembly: GCA_003483885.1. Taxonomy (GTDB): domain Bacteria; phylum Bacteroidota; class Bacteroidia; order Cytophagales; family Microscillaceae; genus Microscilla. The sequence goes on along the minus strand of DMXI01000405.1, from coordinate 6,328 downwards.
AGAATAGCCAATTTTTGTACGATTTGGCTCTTCAGCCCAGGCATCTAAATCAGATCCATCCAAACCATTCTGATCATTCCAGGCCAGTCTGAAGTTTAGCACCCCGTCTACATTTCCTCCCGCATCCTTCACGGCTTGCTTTAACATGCTTTTACCGGCCAAATTACCGTTGAATGTCCAGGAATAATTCTTTGCGATATTTCCCCATTTGGTAATTTGTTTTGAATCAGCGTTTACCGCAGTCGTGAGCGTTACTAAGTTGCCTTCCATTCTATGGTCAAGGTAAGCCTCAATAGATGTACACGAAGGAAGAACATCCGCCATAAACTGATCAATATAAACCTCGTTCAATTTGTTAAACTCACTTCTTTTATGTCGGGTAGAGGTGGCTTTCAGATTATCAAAGATGGAAACCTCTTTTATTTTACCATCTCCACCACTCATATGCAGTATTTCGGAGGCTTTTATATCATCAATATTGGCCAGTCTTCTATTGAAGGCTTCTTCCAGGCCGTTTTCCTGGATAAACTTCTTAGCTTCTTCAATTTGGCGTTGGCTTATTGGTGACTTTGCCTTATGGTAATTTGCAGGATCAACTCTCTTGTTCCAGTTTAAACAAGCCTTGTTTAATTCTTCGCCCTCGGCCAATTCGGTACAAAAGACACCTATCAAGGTGTTTTTAAACTTCGCAACTCTTTCATCTATATGATAGGAGGTAAGCCAGCAAAAGATATCCTTGTTAAATGGGGAGGCTTCATATGCTTGCTTGTATTTACGAATCTCCTGCATCGCGTGCAAGTGAGTATTGCCATCCAAAAGCGCTCCCTGCTTGATAAGATCAATCACCAAATCGAGTGTATCTAATGGAATTTCTTCCATCGCTCTTTTAAATACCGCATATTTATCTCGGTATACGGCTTCAATTTGTTCTTTAGAGTTTCCGCTAAAGTCAACATACTTTTTGGGTAATTGAACACAAAAATGATTGAACTCATATATCTTTTTGGTGTTTACAACACCAAATTTATCTACTTCTTCTTGGGTGTATTTTTTCAGATTAGACTCGATCCCTAGCTTGAATGATTTTTGACTTTTCTTGCAGGATTCGTAATTCAACTTCTTATCCAGCATATGATAAGTTTCAAAAAATACCCCGCTAATCTGTGCGCTTCTTATGAGATTATCACAAGCAATAGATGGCGCTGAATACTCGCCCACATCCCCTAAATCTGAGAATAGGGACATCAAGTTTCCCTTTGAATCAACCGCCACAATGTTACCATACCTTCTCATGAAGCTTTTGCAACTATTACAATTATGCGTAGAACTCTCGGGATCTCTAAATACCTTTTCGTCCTCGAAAGAAAGTAAATACGTATCCCATAATTCATCCCATGAGAGATCAACTCTAAATAACATCTCAGTCGCACACATTTTCGCAAATTGCTTTTGAATTTGCTTGTTAAATTGCTTGAAGTTCATCGTGATTTACTTTGTATTAAACATTGTTGATTTGGAAAATCACTATTTTTCCAATTGATGTTACAAAGATGAAGTAGGTGTGCGCAACGTTTTTGCGTAGTTGAAAATAATTATTTTTTTAACATTATTTTATTCCAAGGCTGGCAAAAACGTCCTCGTTTGTGATCCATCGGAATTCAGAAACACACGCGGAGACGCGTGCGCTAGCGGGTGAAGCCTTTCGTTTTGCTTGCTTTATTGAGTAGGTAAGTCTTATGGCATTTATAACCTTATATCAATGAATTGAAAATTCAATACAGGTTGAATTTGGGTTGCAAATCGAACGAAGTGGGCGCAACGTAAGTTAATCCGAACCAGCAGGACAAGTAAATTGGAACTAAATAGACCTCTCCTCCATTGAAAAGAAGGTACTAAATTTCTCTGACCTAGCCTTGCCATCAGATTTTTGTAGCTTATTTTTACTAATTTCGTGATCGATATGATAAAGATTCGAATAGGAGGAGTTCCTGAACACTTTAATTTACCCATTCATTTAGCCAACGAAAATGGAGACTTTCGTAAAGAAGGCATAGCCATAGAATGGACAGATTTTGGCGGTGGAACAGGAGAAATGATACAGGCATTACGTAATGACGAGGTGGATTTATGTATTGTATTAACAGAAGGGATTATACTAGATATTATCAATGGCAACCCTTCCAAAATTATTAGTGAATATGTGACTACTCCACTTTGTTGGGGAATACATACTAGCATTAATAATCCATTGAGCGAATACAGCCAGATTTACAACAAGCAATACGCGATCAGTAGAAGTGGTTCTGGTTCTCATTTAATGGCTATTATAGATGCCAACGGAAAAGGAATAAGACTCAAAGAAAATCAGTTTGATATTATAAAAAATCTAGACGGGGCCCTTAAATCTTTAGAAAGTTTAGATACAGACGTTTTCTACTGGGAAAAATTTACCACCAAACCTTATGTAGATAAAGGATTATTAAAAAGAATTGGAGAATTTCCTACCCCATGGTCTTCTTTTGTGATTGCAGCTACAGATAATATTTTAACCAAAGAGGCAATGGTTGTTGATAAAATATTAGATATTATTCAGAATAGTTGTGCCAATTTTATGGCCAATAATGAAGCTGTAATACCAATGGTTGCTGAACGTTATCAATTAGAGTTAGAGGACGCAGAAAACTGGTTTCATCGAACAGAATGGGCGACTCATGGTTGGATCAGCGATAAAATGATACAATCTGTGGTGTATAACTTGAAGCTAGCTAAGATTTTAGCAAAGGATAAAGCCATTCCGGAGTTAATTTGGAAAAGGTAATAGTTCACAAACCAATGCGGTTTCTTTAAGAAAAAATACTCTGTCCTGAGCACAACCGAAGGAACTTGATTACTCGCTTGCCTTGAGGCGAGTGAGGATTATTACAGGGCCTCTGGCCCGATCAATGATCGTTAAGGAAACAGCATTGGTGGTCAGTCTACAGATAAGTCATGAGTACTTACCTAAATAAAACTATGGTTAAATGGCCCGGTAGAACCGGGATTTACAACTGAACGGTTGTGCAATGTATCGCGTAGCCATTTAACCATTAGCGAAGCCATACAATCTATCCTTTCAATTCCACCACCATTTCAATCTCTACGGCAAAGTTGAATGGAATGACCATTCCTACTGCAGAGCGGGCATGTCCTTGTTCGAATATTTTGTTGAGTAGATCAGAAGCACCATTGATCACTCCAGAAGTATTGTCGAATCCAGCGCCCACGTTGACCATTCCCAGTACTTTTACTACTCGGTTCACTTCGTTGATATCGGCTACTGTACCCACAGCGCGCAGACAATTATAAGCACAAATTTCGGCAGCTTTGTAAGCGGTGTCCAAGTCTACTTCATCGCCTACCCGGCCTTTGTAGATAGTATCCTCATGAGCTGATACTTGTCCTGAGGTGAATACCAAGTTTCCAGTACGAGTAGCTGGTAAAAATGGATGAGTGAAGGTAGCTAAATTGGTAGGGGCATAGTCATAGCCCAGTTCTTTGAGTTTTTCTATGATCATGTTTTTAGATTTATGATTGATAGTTCCAATTTGATTTTCGCGCAAAAAGAAAAGCAGAAGTCTCGACATTGTCAAGGCTGTCTGCTTTTAATTGATTTATGTTAGCTTAAAACAGTATACGAAATTTTAACGGAAGCGGGTTCTTCGACGTGCCTTGCGGGCAAAACTCCAACGAACCATAAGCCCTACAAACATAACGATGACCCCCAACAGTGCCAAATATAATTCTGGCATGTTTTGTTCCCAAAACTTGTCAATACGGGCATTATTAGGATTGTCTTTATGATAGATTACTGTTACTTTGTCCCCTATTTTGTATTTAAAAAGATCCATATTCACCTCCAAGCGGCTTTTAAACCGTATTTCTTGCCCTTCTTTGGTCGTGAATTTTACAAACGGAAAGCGATAAATAGCTTTAGAACCAATTTCGAACACGGTACCTTCTACTCTGATTCCATTATTTTTTAAATCCTGGGTAGACTGCCAAAAGGTAAAACCATATACGGCTACTACACCCCCTAGCAAAAAAATGACAATGCCTACATAAGAGACTGCTCGATATGCGCCCATAAGTTGAAAAGTTTAGATGAAATGTATGTTTGTAAGTTCGTAATGATGTGTAGCTACATGATACGCATTTTTGAGGAGTTTTTGAATTCGTAGGAATAGTTTTTTAAAAAGCTCTTTACCAGAACAAAGTAGGAAGTTATCTCGATTTTTAGGTAAAAAAGCGGGATTAAGTACTACACAAGTTAAAAAAACTAGTAATCTTGACTGAGTACAATAATATTCGATGCTTCGCTCGCGGGGGGAGGACAGCATCGTAGGAGGGGGCATTGGCCTGTGCGGATGATTTTGCTGTCCAGGCTTTTTTGCTGACTTTTCTTTTGGTTTAACTAAAAGAAAAAAGTTAGTTGCCAAAGGCAACCGAGTCAAAAGCGTAGGCAAATGTTTAAAAATTGTACTTAACATAGGTTTTTATATTTTAGTAATAGACGACTACTTAAAAAACAAAAGCCGATACTGCCTATGCAATATCGACTGTTGAAAAGTACGCTTATTTAAGTGTTATACTTGCGGATGCCAAACGCCTGTCAAAGCAGTTTGCTTGGCATAGTCGCTAAAATCTCGGGCAGGACGCCCCAATACCTTTTCTACATCTTGGGTTAGGTTGGCATTGCGTCCGTCCAAGACTTCATCAAACAAATAATTGATAAGCCAAATGTAGCTGTCAGGCAATTGATGCTGTTTGAGTAGCTGATTGTATTCGTCCATCGAAATGGCGTGGTACTGAATATTACGTCCGGTTACCTTGGCTATTTCCAAAACTACTTCTTCAAAAGACAACAAACGAGGCCCGGTCAGCTCATAGATATTGCCATTGTGTTGGTCATCGGTCAAAGCCGCGGTAACGATATCGGCAATGTCTTCTACATCTACAAATGGGATACGAGCTTCGGCTCGAGGTAAGGCTACGTGCCCAGCCAAAATAGGATCTAGAAAAAAGCTCTCACTAAAGTTCTGATGAAACCAGTCGGCACGAACAATAGTCCAGGAAGTACCGGCATTCATTACGATTTTTTCACAAGCCTGGGCTTCTTTTTCTCCTCGCCCCGACAACAGTACAAGTTTTTGTACGCCCAGATTTACGGCCATTGCCGATAGACCTTCTATAGCTTCGGTAGAGCCAGGCACCGCCAAATCGGGTTGAAAAGTGATATAAACGGCATCCATTCCAGTCAAGGCATTGGTCCAGGTAGCTGGTTGGTGCCAATCAAAAGGAATATCGGCGTTGCGTGAACCAATGCGCACTTGATGACCTGCCTGAGTTAATCTTTCTACTACGCGTCTACCAGTTTTTCCGGTTCCGCCGATTACTAAAATTTGTTGATTTTTCATTATTGAATGGTTTAGAAATTTTGAATTGTTAAGTGACTACATTGTCGTGTAGCAGGGCTATGCATTGCGCAACCATTTAACCATAGAAAACAATAAAGCAATTGAAATTTACATCGTTTGTAGTTGCTTGACTTTGCGCTTTCGCAGCGTGTTCTTGATATATTTGATAAACCAAGGTACCCCGTAGCCATTTTTGTGAAGATGCTGTCCGCCTAATTGATAAATGTTGTCGTTGCCCTTGATGCCGTGTCCGTCTAGTAAGCGGTTGTAGAAGTTGAATAAACAACCAATACAAATAGCATCATAAAGTGCTTGTTCGCTCCATCCTGCTTCCAATACCCGGTCTACATCGGCTTGCACTAACTTGCTAGGGGTAAGCGTGAGTTTTTTTACATAATGCAAGATGGGTTTCATTTGATCGCGAATGTCAGCGGTATCAATATCCTCTAGCAAAGCCTCAATGGTTTCGGGGGAAATCCCAAAGTTTTCGGCCACTGCCTGATGACTTCCGTAGCAAAAATTGCATTCGTTGAGGCCAGAGACATAGGCCGCAATGATCTCTTTTTCGGCATTGCTCAAAGGCGACTTGCCACGCATCAATCGTTGCGATAATTTGTCCATTGGAGCAAATCTGGCTCGGTCGCGAAAAGTAATGTCGGTGATGTCAGAATATTGGTCTAAATATTTGAAAAATGGCATTTTAGTAATGTTTAATAATCAATGAATACTGAGCTTAATTGCCCTTGATTTACATTACAAAGGTGGGGTATTTGCCGCCAAACGACTTGTTTGAAAAGGAGGGAGATTTGTTTGAAAAGTATAGTTTTTATTTCATTGTTCTGCTTCGCTTATTGCTAGTTCCTTCGGCTACGCTC
>DMXI01000402.1 GCA_003483885.1 Microscillaceae bacterium | reverse complement strand
GTTCAATTCCCCCCCTCGCCACTATAAAGCCCTGTAAATCATTGATTTACAGGGCTTTTCTTTTTAACAAAATGAGAAATCAACTAACCCATCATAAACAATAAAACACTGATAATCAAGGGATAATGAAAGAAAGTATATAAGGTTTCATCTTGCCTTAGCAGGACAATTTGACCAAGTCAGATAAGTTGCTAGTACGATCACCTAACGTTTGATAAAATGAGCTTCAACATCTAAGATATACGACCAATTTGTAAGTCTTACCAAAGGGAAAATCACAAAACTCTCCTTGAAGATTGTTTTGTCATAAAATAAGCATGATTCCCCAAAGTGGGTCAGTCACCTTTGGTCTCCTTTCATTAAGACCAAAGGCTTGAGATTATTAAGACTCAAGTGACTGCACTACAAATTTACCAATTCATAAAACCCAATGAAGTTTTCATATTGCTCAAATTTCGTAGAACGCAATAATATATTCTCTTAGTTGATTGCTTGCTTCAACTGTATACTAAAAAAGCCTAACTCCTGTAAAGACAGGAATCAGGCTTTTTATTTTTATCAGAATTAAATGAGTTTAAATGTTTTTTAAATCATCCTCTTCATTCTAAACTCACTTGGTTAAAGTGGTGATCCAAAAACATCAACCGCTTCTTGTAAGATGGTAACGTTTTCTGTGTGGCTCCCGCCTTTTACCTTGAGTAACTTTACGCGCAAAATTTCTTGATCACTAAAAGATTTGATCGCTCTTTTTTTGTTTTTTTTCATAACTAAAAAATTGTTTTTTAAATAAAAAATAATTGAAACTCGAGATTTTCTATAGAATCTCTCAATATTTCGGAAAAAGCTAATTTAAATATGCTTTATAAGAATCGTTTAGCTTTTCAAAAATCACTCCTTATAACTTAGATATTATGTTTAGTAAAAGCATCTAAAAAGCTTTCTTTGTAACGCTTCCCTATCGGGATTTCGGTTTCGCCAACCAATAGCGAGTTTTTGTACACTTTTAAAATGCTATCCATATTGATAATATAAGAACGATGGATACGAACAAAATTATATGCGGCCATTTTCTGTTCCCAGTTGGTTAGGCTACCCAGCAACATTATCTTCTCTTTATGGGTAACGATACATACATAGTCCAGCTCAGATTTTATGTACTGAATTTCACCAATTGTTACCTTATGGGTAGTTTTATTTGCATAGACTAAAAGGTGTTTATCAGGATCTATTTCTATATTATTTTTTAATCGCTCAATTGCGGTTAGAAATCGCTGATATGAAAATGGTTTCATTAGGTAATCAATTACCGCCAGCTCAAATGCATCTACGGCATATTGTGGATAAGCTGTAGTAATAATCACTTTTGGTGGATTTTCAAGCGTCCGAATGAAATCTAAACCGTTGAGCTCTGGTAGCTCCATGTCCAAAAAGATAAAATCAACGTCAGACAATATACTTTTAGGAACGTTTAGGGTAGATTCCCAAACACCTTGACATTGTAAGGATGGTGTTTTAGCTATATAGTTCTTTAATAACTTTTGAGCGTTTTTTTCATCTTCTATTATTACACATTTTATCATAAAAAAACGGTTAGTTTCACAGTAAACATTGAGTTGTTGGTATCTATTGTAAGTGTGTGTTTGTCAGGGTATAGTAACTCTAATCGCTGGCGGGTGTTTTTCAATCCTATTCCAGTAGATGTTGAAAAATCAGATATATTAAACGCTGGATCATAGGGATTTTTGCAATCAAAGAAGAGGCAGCCATCGGCCCATTTAATCTGAATTGATATTTTCTGCGATCCTTTTATTTTGCTTGTATATTTTATGGCGTTCTCTACAAAGGTCATTAAAAGCAATGGGGAAATTAATACCGTAGGATCATTGATGTTTTCTTCAATTTCGAATTCAATTTTACCTTCCCAGCGAAGCTCACATATACCTATGTAATTTTTAATGTGCTGCCAATCATTTACTAACAATACTTTTTTTGTAACTCCCTCATACAACAAATAGCGAAAGTTATCAGAAAGCATCAGGATGAGTTCTGATGCTTTCTCGTTGTTGTGTAATGTATAACTATATATGTTGTGTAGTGCATTTAATAAAAAATGGGGATCGATCTGTGCTTTTAAGTTTTCTATTTCTGCTATTTTCAGACTCTCGTTTAATGCATTGCTTTTCTTGATACTATATAGCGTATAAAAAATAAGGTTTACAAAAATGAATTGCCCCAGCGTACTTATAAAGTGTTTTTTGTAGGAATAATTGCCTAGTTGCTGGATATAAAAGTCTATGATTTCCTTTGAAACCAGTACGCTCAAAAGAGACAGGAAGAGGAAAAATAAAATCATATATATTACTTTACCTTTCCTCTCTATTCTAAAAAAGTAAAAGAAATTGATGTAGGTTAGGAGCATCGCAAAGGGAGTTTCTAAATTATTAAGCCCTAAGTGAAGAAAGAAATAGTTTTTTTGGCCAGCTTTAATTACAGGAAACCAAATATAAAATAGCCAAAATAGTATATGTAAAAGCGCCTCTCTTTTGAGGTTGTATTTAGTCAATAGGTTCATTTTCTAATTTACTTCCAGCATCAATTTCTGAACTTGGCCATTGCAACTTTTTATCTTTAGTCGATACCGACCTTTTTCCAGGGCCAATGCCTTCCGATCGTTTTGGTTTTTAACTTCAATTACATCAATTGGGGTAGCGGCTTCATTATCATCGCTTTTGTAAGCAAATACTAAATAAGGGAATTTTATATTTATTTTGTGGTAAGGCATGCTTACGCTTCTTTTTTCACTTAAGGTAAAGAGCCACATAGGACGCCCGGTAACATACTTGGTAGGTGGAAAATAAACGTTTATATCATAACTTTTGGGAAAAGAAGAAAACAATTCCCCTTGACTATTTTTGAACACGCTTATTTCTTTCAGTTGTTTTTTATCAATCATTAAACGATAAGGATTGGCAGTAATCGTTGAGTGTGTTTCCAACCAGGCTTCCTGATTGATGGTAAGGGGATTTATACCTGATTTTTGTTTAATGATCGCTGCCAGATTTCCGATGATTTCTCCGTCATGAACCTTCTCATTTAAGTGCCCATATCCGCAATGGATCACTATTTTAGCTTGAGGATTTTTTTTCAAAAACTGTAAAATATTATTGGCTTGGCCTGCTTCTCTGCTATACCATTTTTTCAAAGGGTTTTGTTCATTCTCATCTTGTTTGTGTTCATAAGGCAATACAGTATAGCCTCTTGCTATAGATCTTCTAATCAAATTGCCATATTGTGGTTCTCTAAAATAAAACCCTGAAGAGACAAGAGGGTACTTTCTCTTATTTAAGGACTTATTTTTTTCTGGGTGCAGCCCTTCTATAAATACGGTCCTATAGCCTTGCTTATACAAAGCCTCTAGCAACTTACTTGTAAACAAGCGATTTTGCACACTATAATGTGCCTCGTTGATGATAACAATTTGATTTGTTTTTGCGAGGGTTGTAATTTCCAGTAGTGCATTTGCTGGTTTATAATCTAGAAAAGCTCTATTGATTTCGACCTTTTTTTTATTTAACTTTTTATATGCCAATACAAATTTTTCGTCGGTTTGCAATACCCTCTTATATTCTCCAATAAATGAAAAGTCTACGGCATATTGTTGTAGCTTCCTATTTGAAGTGCTTGCTTGAATCTTAGCTTCAATTTCCTTGGAAAAGAGGTATTTCTGTTGGTTGGACTGTGCATTGAGTAGTTGCACCATTGATAATAGCCCTAAGTACATTAAATATTTCATGATAAATGCTTTTTGTTTTTATCAAAAGTACTTAATGCTCAGATTGGCTTTTTCTTTCATCTATGAATGCCTCCAAGTAATCTATTAAACCATTGTAAAAGCTTTATTTATACATAAACAAAGCTTAGTTCAGGGTTAAAAATAAGCAATCACGTTGGGTTTCTTGTCGCTAAAGAAAAACCTGATTAAGTTGTTGGGCCTTCCACTCACCTAATACTCACGGCTCGTAATCTTATACTGAAAATAAATATCTCCCTGATAAGTGGATGGTTGATCACAGGCTTTTAACCGGAATTCAAAGGTAGGTTCCCAGCCTTGTTCAGTGTTGGTCTCTCCTCCTAAAACCTCTACGGTGTACCAGCCATTTGCTAAGGCTAAGCGAGGACGTGTTGGGTGAGCTTGTAGTAAGGTTTGTCCTTTGGTCCAATCACGTAAATAGGGCATTGTAAATAAATATACTTTCTCACTTTGTACTTGTAAATTGTAGCCTTTGCGGTGAAACTGTAAATCGTTTTCACCTTCAAATATGGAGGGCTCTTCTTCGGTGTTAAAATAAATGGTGTAGGGATAATTTTCAATGCCTGCCAAAGGGATTATCACACCTTGTTCCACCACTAAATCACCACTATCTTGAGTGGTAAACTCGGTCAATAAATCATTGGGCAATTGGTGCTTCTTTTGAAATGCTGATAAGGCCACTGGATCACCTAAAATAAAGTAATCCATTAAATCGTTAAGACATTCGGTAAACTTTTCCATGAATAGAAATATACTTATTTTTCTCAAAAAAGTATTCATAAAAACGCCCTTTGAAAATCTTATGCACACTTTTCTTTCTTCTGGCAAGTTGGTAGGGTCTCTTAGGAGCGCTTATTAATTCATAAGATTGCTCGAATGATTTATATTATCTGGTAGGTGTGGACTATCTACCAGATAAATCGATACTGTAATTTGTTTTCAAAGTTTATTGAGCCAAACCTGTATAGGCTATTTCCAGGGTCCTTCTTTGGTCATGCTAAAAAATGTTTTTCCATCGTAACGATAGAGTCCATTGCCCCCTCCTACCCAAAAGCGCCCTTCTTTGTCTTCAAAAATCGCCTGTACTGCACTTATCAGGAGCCCTTCATTTTTGTGAAAATTGGTCAAAGCCTTTGTGCTTTTATTGTAACGATATATGCCAAACCCTTCAGAGCTAAACCAAATGTCTCCTTTTTTATCTTCGTAAATGCTCCACACTTCATTGTTACCAATCTCATTGTTCTTATTGAAATTGGTGAAGTGTTGCCCATCATAGTGACTTAGGCCACCAAATACAGAACCAAACCACATATCACCTTGTGAATCTTCCAAGATAGCAACAATGCTATTATCACAAAGGCCATCTTTTCTGGTGATGTGTTGAAGTGTTTTGCCATCATATTTACAAACACCTTGGCGCCCCATGCCAAACCAAAGGTTGCCCTGGCGATCTTCGGTAATACACCCAATCAGACTGTTGGCTAGCTTACCCGCTAAAATGTCAACGATAGGGTATAACCAGGCAAAAGAGGTAAAACCTTCACCATTATAACGGCAAAGTCCTTCCATTGTACCTACCCAAATCGCTCCTTTGCTGTCCTCAAAGATACTCCAGGCCCATTTGTGGTTCAGTCCATCGGTTTCTGTATAGTTGGTAAATACCTCTCCATTATACTTAGATACTCCTCCATTGGTGGTAAACCAAAGATTGCCCTGACGATCTTCTATGATTCCCGTCACTTGGGTTCCGCTAAGGCCTTCTTCTATTGAAAAATAGGTAAGCATATGCCCGTCATAACGACAAACTCCCTGATCGTTGGTCGCAAACCATAAATTCCCTTTACTGTCTTGGAATATTCGACGGATATACTCGCTTATTTGCAGAGAATCAATCAAAGAAATTGGGTTTCTATTCTTTCTTAAAGACTGGTTGACTTGAGTAGCCTGCCTTGCTGTTTTAGTAGCTTGTTTTTGGGCAAGACTCGAGGTACTTGGTTCGCTACAGGCAGTCATGATGATTAAGCACAATACAGACTTGAGGAATCGCTTGCATACAAAAATGTTTTTCATAAAGACTTTTTTTGAGTAAAAGTATGCTGAAGCGTATCTAAACAGCCTGGAGAAGTGTAAATTAATGTAAAACCCGTGTAAAATGACGGTAAAACATTTTACCGTAGTATGTAAACCAATAAATTTACAAAATGACTCGTAGATACTTTCATATCAATTTGCTCTTATTTTGCTTGATGCTTATGGCCATTGCAAATGGAACTACCCAAGATAACATCCAAAAAAGTAAAAGATTGGTCGCCTTAAGAATGATTGGGCATCAGATGTTATTGTTTTCAGGAGATAGTACTTCACGGGTTTTACCCATTCAAAAAAGCGCCAATCGTTATGTCATTCAAGCAGACGCTGATTTCCAATTTGCTCCTAAAAAATTGGTAACAATCATCGATAACGTATTAAAGAAAGCACATATCGCCAGTCATTATTTAGTAGAGGTGGAAGATTGCCATACCAAACAAATTGTGTATAGTTACCAAATCGGAAATTCATCAAAATCCAATATTGTTCCTTGTTCCGGCAGAAAACAACCTAAAGCTTGTTATCAGGTTTCTATTACGCTTTTAGACAACACTCAGTCTGCCGCTAGTCATCCTCTCTCTAAAAAAGTAAGTCAAACTAATTATTTTTTAGCCATTCCTCTTACTTGTGGTTTATTGCTTCTTACCGGACTGCTTTTTTTTCGCCGAAATAATACGCCCTCCAAAAATACTTCTCATATCATTCGGTTAGGAAATTATAGGTTTGATCAGAGAAACATGGTCCTTATGCTTGAAGGCCAAACTACGGTATTGAGTGGTAAAGAGGCTGATTTATTATTGTTGCTGTTCAATGCGGCTAATACTACGCTTGAGCGCGGACACATTCTACAAAGTGTATGGGGAGACGAAGGCAACTATGTGGGCAGGACTTTGGATGTGTTTATATCAAAGTTGCGCAAAAAACTCGCTGATGATGCTAGTATAAAGATTGTGAACATTCGGGGCATTGGGTATAAATTTGTCCTGAACGCTTAGCTTTTTGTTCAGACCCTTGTGGCCATAAAATAAATGGAGACCTTATAAGGCAAAGTGATTCATGATGAGTAAATTAGTGGAGTAATATAGACTTAAATTTGCCTTTTATGGAGCTTATCACATTTCTGGAAAAATACCAAAAACTCCACTCGCAGGAAAAGGACTTGATATTAGCCCACCAGCGAGTAATCACTTTGCCCAAAGGCGAACATTTTCATGTAGCAGGCAAAAGGTGCCAAAACATTGGTTTTGTAAAAAGTGGTATATTGAGAACTTATTTTTATGATTCCGAAGGGCAAGAGTTTACCAAGTACTTCATCCAAAAAGGGCAATTGGCGGTTAATCTTCAAAGTTTTAATGAAGGAACACCAGCCGATGACTTCCTAATAGCTGAAACCGATGTGACCTTAATTATGCTTTCTAAGTCGGTACTGCATATGTTTTCCGAAAAGATTTCTAATTGGGATACTACTGCCAAAAAAATCATTGAAACAAAGTTGTTAGAAAAACTGACTGCTAAAAATAATATGCTCAACCAAGGGGCTACTGATCGGTACTTAAGTTTTATGGAGGCCAATCCTGAGGTGATGGGCAATGTAGCACTGGGGCATATTGCTTCTTACCTGGGCATTACCCAATCTACACTGAGCCGTATCAGAAGAAAAATTGTTCACTTTTAATTTTTGACAAAAGGCAAAAAATATCCCTCAACGAGCCTCTAGTTTTGTGCTATCATCATTTTTTGTTTTTACTATGAAAGCACAAATTCATATTTCATTGTTGTTGGTATTGCTTACCAGCTCCTCGCTTTTGGCTCAACACCAGGCAGTTTCCCCCCGAAAAAGCCATCTTGAGTTGAACCTCATTTGGCCTTTTGTACCCAATATTTATCAAGTAAAATACAATCGTACGTTGTTCACCTCAAAAAATGGGATGCAAGGCGAATTGATTATCAGTGCTAACTTCCGTCCATTGAGTCTTGATGAACAGGAAGGGGATAAATCTATGCAGGCTATTGCCATAGGTTATCGCCATTTTTGGTGGAAAGGCTTCAATACTGAACTTTCTATTTACCCTGAATTTATCAACATTGAAAATAATGTAATAGACGGCCAAAACTACGAGGGTTTTGTACTCATTCCAGAATTTTATGCGGGGTATAAAGGATATTTTGGCAGGTCTCGGTTCTTTTATAATGTACAACTGGGCATAGGGCAGGTAATTTACCGAAGTAATCCCTGGCCCAAAACAGAGGAGGATCAACTCTTTTTTAATGGTAATCTGACGATTGGTGTCTCTTTTTAACTTCTACTACCCACTTTATACTTTGAAGTCATCCCGGCTTCTCATTCTTACCTGTTTCTTAACCTTAAAATCATGTTTAAAAATATTTTCCCCTCTGTGCCTGCTCCTGAGAGTATGCTTTATCCTGGTTATTTAAATGCATTTCCAAGCATGGCTAACAAAACAGTTGCCATTACAGGATGTACCAGTGGCACTGGTTTGGTCTTGGCACATATTTGCGGTGAATTAGGTGCCAAAGTCATTATGTTGAACCGAACTTCGGACAGAGCCAAGAAAGCGTTGAAGCAATTACAAAACAAGGGGATTGAAGCCCAATGGATTCCTTGTGATTTGCTCAGTTTTGGTAGTGTACGCTGGGCTTCAGAACAGCTTAAAACATTTTGTACCAATGGATTAGATGTCCTTTGTAACAATGCAGGGTTGATGGGCATTCCTGATAAAGCCACCATAGATGGATTTGACGAACAAATGCAGGCCAATCACTTATCCCATTTTTTGCTTACTTCGCTTATTTGGCCATTGTTTGAGATAGCTGCCAGCAAAAGAGGCGAAGCTCGTATTGTGAACCATTCCAGTGGTGCCCGCAAAGGTCGTCCATTAGAAACACGCTATTTGGCTAAAAACGGAGGAAATCTGGGAGGAGATGGCTTCCCTGGTATGGGCAAATGGCGACGGTATCAACAATCGAAGCTGGCTAATTTGATGTTTACGTATGCCTTGCATGACCAAATTGCTCAACAGCGGCCTCAATTTGCCGGTAAAATCAAGTCTTTGTGTGCACATCCTGGTCCTACCAATAGTGGTCTTCAAGGTAAAACTACCCAATCGGGCGGTACTCGTTTACTAGACCAATACATTCTTTGGACAGCGCTCAAACGTGCACAATCAGTAGAGGATGGCGCAATGGGTATCGCACGTGCTTGTTGCGAAAAAGGAGTGGAAAGTACTGATTTTTATGGACCAGCCGTATTTCGCCACGCAGGACCAGCCGAATTGCTCCCAACCGAACGGGACGCGGCTTCGGAGACCTTACTTTGGAATGAAAGCCTGAAGTCGACAGGTTTGGGTGATTTTTTTGAGCCTTTACAAGTACCTATCAAGTAAAATCTTCCCATATAAACTACGCTAAAGCTTTACGTTTGTACAATAGAATTGTAATAGTTATTGAGACACAAGACTTGAAATCAAATAATATTTTATTTTTAGCTCCAGACCTGACAGGTTTCAAAAACCTGTCAGGTCTAAAAGAGCTTTTTCTTAAAGAAAATTCTTCAGCAGTAAATTTATGAGACAGTCTTTTTAGTTTTTATCGGTAATGTTTGACCAAGTCAAGTTTTAACTTGTATCCATACTTTGTCATTTATACTTAGTGATTGCGAGGGACTAACAATTGAAAGTGTACGTCGCCAATGTTTAGAATGTGTATGTCTTGCCCCTGGCCACTTATTGGGTATAAACCTGCCAAAGTTATATTTTGGCTGCTTCCATCTTGCGCCTGGTAAAAGTATACGTTTCTTATTTGATGGTTTCCTTGCAAAAGCTCGACGATCCGCATCACAATGGCTATATGATTGGGTAAGAAACTGGTAGGGGTAATTACATCTGCTCCGGTCAATCTTCCAGTATTAATAAACTCTTGGTTGATGATTCCCCGGATATTCGTTACCTCTCTATCACCAATGCCATTACCTACCGCAGCCGCCACCGTATATATCAGGCAATTATTGCCTTGCCCAGAGGTTTGGGTGACTTTAAAATCATTTTTGGGAACCTCTTTGACTTCTTCCAGTGTATTGGAAAAACTTTTCTTACTTTGTTTGTGGTCATTTTTGGCTTTGGATGCTTCTTCAACCTTCCCTTGGCTTTTTTCTTCAGTCTCTGTAGTGCCCACTTTTAGGGTTTGATAAATTTCTCTCAAATTCTGAAGTACGCCATCCATTACCGCGGGGTCAGCAGTACCAATCACCTCCTTCAGTCCAGTAGTATTGAGTTCTTCTATCCCCTGCCCTTCTTTGTGGCTTCTAATTACTTCGTTTATCTTGACAATGACAGCCTCAATGTGCTTCAAAGAATCGTCGTTAGCTTCGTCCTTTTTGAGTGCTTCTATGTGAGCATGGGCCAAGGGCATTTGTCGTTTTACATCAAATTTTTCATTGAAAGATCTAAAGAGTGGGTTGCGATTAGATACGGCAAATTCGGCAGTTTTAACCAGTTTTTTGAACCCCAAATGTTGAAAAAGCTGGCGACGCACTGTTCTCCGAGCTTCAGAGGCTCTAAAATTGCGGGCTTCTCTTTGTAGTTGATCATCCAACGATTCATTTTCAATATTTTCTGGCTCTTCTTCGGCTTGAAACAGCTTATCCAATGCTGCATTGGCTCCAGTAGCTGCATTGCTAAAAGGCATTCGGAAACCAGTTTTGGCCAATACTTCAAAAATGAAAGCTGGGCTTAGTAATTCGTTTTTGAAGTTAACCAAACCCGCCTTAGGGCCTTGTTTAATGGCCGTTTCTAATCCTCTTACCATCTCTTTGCCTACATCTCTAGCCATCTTACGCCCAAAGTATTCGGCAGCTTGTCTCCATAACAGCTCTCGGCGAGTAGCGTCACTCCCTCCTCCTTCGGCCAGTGTTTCCTCCAGTGAGTTGAGACTCTCTCCTCCAATGTCCCAGGCAAAGAAAGCGTCTTTCAATAAAAAAGAAACATAAAATACGGCTGAGATGAGCGAACTCCGAATGGCAGCCAACCCAGTTTCTCCAACAATCCCCGTGATGCGGTCTTTTTTTGGGTCTAACAAACTATTGATCAAGCTGGTAGTAGTACCCAAACCCGCAAAGGCCAAAGGCAAGATGAGTTGTTCCATAAGCGCGCTAGCACCAAAACCCAGTGGTCCAAACGGTATAACAGTCAAGGTACCAAGAAGCCAAATGGTTTTGCTCAGGTTTTTACGGTACCTACCAGTTGTCTTTTCAAAACTTTCCTGGCGATCCATCACATCGTCGAAAAAGGTGTCATAAAAATATCCCTTCTCTTCACCTAGTTCAGAATGTACTTTGCCTTCATCCCGGGCTTTGTCGATGTTGCGCATAGCACTCATAAGCCGCGAGGCCGCTTCGCGACGCTCGGTACTTTGCACCGTCAAAATTCGCCAAGTGGGGGCACCTTCCCAAAACTTCTCTTTTTCCTGTACTGCCAGGTACTTGTAGGTTTCGGTGAGCGTCATAAAGTCGCTGGCCCGATACCCCTCGGCCACCATTGCATCTACAAAAGCCTTGTCATATTCTACGGCGTCACTCAAATGCATCAAAAGGCTCTCTACTACCTCAACGTAGGTTCCCTTGCTAGTGTAAGTTTGTTTTAGTTGAGTCAATCTCTTGGGGTGAGGCAAAGGGATGTGTTTGGCTCTAATTTCTTGATCTACGTCATCAAAGGCTTGTTTCAATTTTTGTAGTTCTTCCAGCTCACCTTTGCTCGCTTCTCCTTCGTCTTTTAGTTTCAGCTTTAGGTCTAAATCCAGGTAGACCTTGTGTTTTTGCTTTCGTTCGTTGAGTATACTTCGGTGGCTTTCAATATCGGTCCAGGTCTCGAGCAATACCCTGCCTTGCAACGACTTAAAAGTATCTTCGCCATATGCTCGATCTTCAGCCGAGGCACTTCGAAACCATCGGTAGTTACTTTTGACGATTTCTTCTACGATATCCAGCGACCCATCCAACAACCTCATCACAAAGTCCACGTAAGGTTCCATAAACTTTTTGGGTTTGCCTTTCAAATCGAACTTGGTTTTGTGATATAACTTATATTTTACATCACCAGGCATTTGCATGTACACCTCATACAGAAACGCTTCTTTTCGTCGGGTCTGGGAAGCATCGGTTTTATTGATGTAGGGGTTGGGTCGCCCTTCGTTCTTTGCTTCAGAAGCGATATAACCATCGGGTACATAGTACATGTCTCCTTCTTGCCAAATGTGCAAGGCCATTTGCATCATTTTTCGATAACTTGCCGCCTCTTGTATAGACCAACCTGTTTCGGCCACTCTGATTGCTTCCGCAAAACGCTGGCTCCAGCGCTTCACATGGTTATCATACTGCTTAAACGATACTTGCATTTGCTCTTCGGGCGTTAAATTTTGCAGCTTTTCTTCCTGAGCTTGGCGGGCTTCTTTTGCCTTGGAGGCTTGTTCTTTGTAAGCTTCTTCGGGGTTTTCTTTGGCCCCAATGTATTTAATGTAATAGTTCTTATAACTTCCGTTGTATTTCTTACCCTCAGTATCTTCCCATTGGTTGGTATCCTTGGCGGTGTTATCTTTTAAATCCTTGTATTTATCCTTAAACCATTTATACTCTTCGGGCCATCTTAATTTGTCTAAAATGAGTAATTGGGTACTTATTTTTTGGTACATCATCTTGATGCTTGGATACGCTTTGGCCCCAGCAAAACTAGCATATTTGGCAAATTGGCGCTCAAGTCCCAAATGCATCTCTCGATCTCTTTGGGCGATTTCAAGCTCTTGGGGAGTAAGCAAATAGGCATATTGTACTACATTTTGGGGCAGAAACGGTTCGTTGGCGGTACGCTTTCTGACTGCTCTGACATATTTATAGTTGTAAAGCCCTGCGGCTCTTCGAAGTCTGAGGTAGTTGTCGGTGATATCAGAACCATATTTGAGCCTCCCCAGTACCTCGAGTACTTGTTTGGGCAACAGTCCCAAACCAATCAAGACCATCCTGATTCGGTCTAGGGCCTGGATAACCAATTGATCTGCTTCTATGGCGGTACCTGCCTCTTCAATAGGAGTTTTCAAAAAAGCACTCATAAATTGCACTCTCCATCGGTCGGGTAGTTTCATGATGGCTTTGAACAAATCCTGCCTACGATTGATGCTGATCCAACTATAGGCTCCATTAAATTTATCTCGTCTTTTGGCGGCTCCCGCAATATGGGTCAAGGCAATCAACATTTCCGGATCAAACTTGAGCCCTCGCTGGCGAATAGTGTTTGTAACCTGCCCTAGTACATGGGCACTGTCCAAAAAGCTCTCCTTATCTACGTCAATGTTGGGTAAATCTTGTGTTTCGGTGGTTGTATCAGAAGCATTATCACCCTTCAAGGCTTCGTTGGCTTCTGCTTCATCGAAGCCTGCCATTAGCATCAAAGTTAATGCGGTACGATCGGCCAAGTTCCAGCCAAATTTTCGAGCTCTTAGCCACTGTGCCTTGTCTTTAGTACTGCCGCCTCCCAAAGCACGGACTGTTTTGGTAGTAGGATTATGAATGTGGATCGTTTCAGGATTAGCATCTTCTACCTCCTCCCCATCCTTTTGGGGTTTCTTAATCTCAAAATTCACCTCTTCGCCCAATATATATTTGCGGATCACCGGATAGCTGTTGAAATATTTTTTTTCTTCCTTCAGCACTGCTTTGTTCCAGGTTTCCACTTCTTTGATCAATTCTTTGATGCGCCCTTTGATAAAAGCCTGAGGTAAATATTGATTGACTCCTTTCCAAAGGTATTTATTAGATCCTTCGGTATAGTTTCGGATCATAGCCGCTAGATAAGCATCTTTGGCATCCAAAAATGGATAGGTCTTTTTATCTCCATCTTTTCCACTTTCCTCTGCTTTACCTTCGCTGAGTACTTCTTGTTGCCAGTGGATGATGCTATTGTGGTGACCATCAATGACTGATTGATCTTTCTCCTCGTCGTCCTTCCCTTCTTCGGCCTCCTTGGCTTTTAATATTGGTTTTATCTGGGCATAATGCGCATTGGCTTTGACCAGGTTTTCTATCCGTTCGTAGTTTATATAGCTCAGGTTGCGCTTGAGTACTGGTTGGTAGGTTTTCCAAAAACCCGCAAGTTCGTTTGGTTCCAATATTTCGGCCAAACGGGTCACTTCATCTTCGTGGGTAATGAATCTTTTCCAAGTACCCTTATCCATCAGGCCCAACGAAATGGCTACCCGGGTGGGGTTAGAAGCTTGGCCGCCATTGTCTAGCAACTCAAACAAGTACTTACTACGCTCTCGATATACCCAGTTTTTCCACGACCAACCTTTTCCGGTAGCTTCAGGCCCAATAGAAGGCAAGCCATATATTCGGGTAATAGCCTCTCGCAAGGTGGTTTGGTTTCCGTTTTTTTGGTGGTATATAAATTTGTTTTCCACTTCACGAATGTCGGGGCGAGATAAGAGTCGCATTAACTTTACAAAGTTGGTTTGCCCTGAACGACTCAGGATGTTCGTGATTTTGTTGGTAATCAGTAACTTGTATAAATAAGCCACTGCGCTTTCTACCGGCATATTTTTTTCAAACATACTGGCCTGAATAGAGGTGGTTCCTCCTGGATCACGGTCTTGATGTAGCCCCAGGGTTTTGTATAACATTCCTCGAGTGGCATCAAACGCTTCGTCTTTTCCTTCTTCTGGGGAAATAACATTCCGTACTTCCTCGATTTCAATATTCCCTTGTGAGGTTTTGATTCTCCTCAGTTCTTCTCCTAAAGTATTCAAGGTAGGGGTATCATCATCTTTGACCTCGTGAACAATCATCGAACTTGCTCTCGATAGGCGACTGATGAGTTTATCTATGGTTTGATCAAGCATTGCCATATCAGACTTTTCTTTACTCACCCTAGTGATGATTTGATCAAGCCTGATAATCACACTCCGAATCACCCTTTTTTTAATTTTTTTAGTCTCATAGTCTTCATAAACCTCGGCAGATTCAGCGACTAGTTTTTGGCGATAAAACAAAAGGCGACTGACCAACGCACTGACATAGCGGGTGTAGTTACTTGCTACATTAAACCCTCCTGAGACGCCTCTTTCGGTTGCATAGCGAGGAAAATCACCCCCACCGGGCTCAGGTTCAGTCTTGCTTTTAACATCTTCTTCTTTTTTCTGAATAGGCAAGTAATTGAATGATCTGTTCAAATTAGTTTGTTTAGCCTGGACGACGGTTTGTTTGGCCCTTGGACGGGTTTGCTTGGCTTTCAGCGATTTCTGCTTAGCCTTTAGCTGTCCTGGGTGCCTGCTTGTTTCTTGTTGGTTCAGTTGCTCGTTCGCAGTCAGCTCTTGTGCGGTATGTGACATGATACGGTAGTATAGTAGCTTGGTAGTTTTTGTGGTACTTGTTGTTTTTCAATTCACCTGATTTTACTCAGTACATTAGGCATCACTATACCTCCCAATGCTGCCTGTTTATTTATCTTATTAGGCGATGTGTGCTCGCGTAAAAAAAATCAAACTTTTTGGGTCAAATCCTGAGGCAAAGCAATGCTCTTCTTACAATCCATCGATTGTTTACCTAAGTTTTTACAGGAAGATATGTGGAGGTATTAATTGATGTAAAAAATCCCCCAGGCTTTATCAAAACCTGGGTTTTTTGGGAGATTGATTACATATTTTATGATGCGGCAAATGTAGGTTTTATGGCGCTGGGTGTCCTACTCTGGGTACCCTTCAAATACTCTACAAGTAACCCTTCAAATGCCCTTCACGCATATTTCTTTTTAATAATTTAAACTTGAGATAAACTTGACGCTGGCTGATAAGTTAGAAGTCATCTCGACTTCTTATAGTAGTAACCTAAAAACAAAAAACGCATCAAAAATTTTTGATACGTTTTCAAATTAGGTTCAACCATAGCTGGATTGTAACATCAGTTACACCTGTCGAATTTCTTTTAAATGGTTATCTCTTTATTTGCTCACCAATGACAAGACGTAGTACCAGTTCGTGGCTATCGTTGGGCAATTGAGCGGTAGGACTGGAAAAACTATACAAGTAATGAAAACCAAAGCGATCACTTAGATTAAATCCAGCAAATGCTGTCAATCCAGCGTTCTGACGATATATTCCCCCAATGGTTACTTTTTTCTGGTAAATGGTTTTTAGGGCGACTTCCCACTGGTGGTTAAACCCTTTTTGTATATGGTATAAAAACATAGGCACCAACTCCCAATCTAAATCTGGCTCGATTTTGTAAACGATTGAACCTATCAGGTAATCCCAGGGACTGTAGTTGGTCTGAGGGTCGTTGTTATTAGCAAAAGGTCGTGGGGCCGCAAACTGAGGCAAAGCCAATCCTAGCTGAAGGCCACCTGAGTGATAAGAAAAGCCCACTCCTCCATCAAAGTTGAATACCCCATTGTTTTGCTCCTGTACCAGAGGGTCGTTGGCGGCATCTAATGCATTGGCATTGAAGGCATTGTAGATAAAACCTAACGACATACCAAAGTTGAGATAGCTCTCTAGCCCTACCTCCAGCCGATACCCCAGGGTAGCTTGTGCTGATAAACTATTAATGGGTCCTTCACTTACATTGACCAGCCTACCTCCTATAGAGGCGCGATTTTCCAGTGGTTTTTCATAGGTAAAAGTAGCTACCATGGGGGCTCCTTCTACACCAGTCCATTGCTTCTTTACTCCCAGAAAAAGCTGCGTATGATCGTTGCTTCCCAGTAATGCTGGGTTATAGATGTAAGGATTCAAATAGTACTGATTTTGTATGGTGGCCACTTGAGCCTGGGCTATATTCGTAACAAGTTGTCCTATGAATACCAGGCACATCAATTGTTTCAAGAACCTACTCCGTGATTTATCTAATGATTGTAACATAGCCTGTTTTTCTTTCTTGAACACCTCTAATACTTAACTGAATATGGTAATAATAAATCCCAGGTGCCAAGGGCTTTCCTCGGGAAGTACCATCCCAAGGATTGTTGTAGGTACTGGTTTGGTAAACTACTTGGCCTGCTTTTGAAAACACTTTAATCTGATAGTCATTGAATCGCTCAATTCCTGTTATTTGCCAAGTATCATTGATCAAATCTCCGTTGGGGGTAATCACCTTGGCGGGCTTTATATCAAAAGCCACTTTGTGATCACCTAATACTGTAAAATCATCATTACTGGTAGCAGTAATTCCAGCCACAGTTACCGCAATTTTACCAGTGGAGGCTTCGGCAGGCACTATTACTTTGAGCTGGGTATTGGTAGCAAATATTACCTCAGCTACTGCCCCATTAAATTGCACTTCGTTATTGCTTTTGGTGGTATCAAAATTATTTCCAATGATCGTTACCACCGTGTCCTTGGCTCCTTCTTTGGGAGTAAAATCAGCAATGGCAGGATCGTTGGGGTTTTCTGTCACGGTAAAAACTGCGGTACTGGTATCGGTCTGGTTCCCCACAGTTACCGACAACTTACCAGTAGTGGCTCCGTCGGGCACAGTTACCTGAAGTTGAGTAGTAGTAGCAGTAGTCACTACAGCACTGGTCCCGTTAAACTTCACCAGGTTATTACCAGCGATGGCATCAAAGTTTACCCCAGTAATGGTTACGTTTGTGCCTATCACTCCCGATTTGGGGTTAAAATCAGTAATCACTAAATCGGTGTTGTTAGTCGTTACATTGAAGTCCACCGTACTAGTAACGGTTTCACCTCCTACACTCACGGTAATCTTTCCAGTAGTGGTTCCTGCGGAGACAGTTACCTTTAGTTCGGTAGCTGTTGCCGAATTCACGGTTGCATTTGTTCCATTAAACTTCACCAAATTTTCAGCTACTACACTACTAAAATTAGTCCCAGTAATGGTCACCTCAGTACCAATAGGCCCTACTTTGGGAGTAAAATCGGTTAAACTTAACTGAAGGTTAGAAGTAGTCGTAACGATAAAGTCGTTGTTGCTATTGGCTGTACCAGCCGAAGTAACCACCGAAATTTTACCAGTGGTTGCCCCGTTAGGTACCGTTACCACTATTTGGCTAGATGATGTCACATTGTAACCAGTGGCTAAAGCTCCATTGAATTTTACCGCAGTTACTCCTGTGAAATTATTTCCCTGAATGGTTACAGAAGTGCCTATTGGTCCGCTGACCGGCGTAAAACTGGTAATGACTGGGAGCGGACTTGCGTTGGCATCGCCATATAAATCGGATTCCCATACTCCTCTTCCATAAGTAGCCGCTCGTAGCTTCTTGGTAGATTTTTGTATTTCCAGTTCATTTACAATCGTGTTAGGGAGGCCATTGTCAAAGGTTTGCCAGTCTCCCAGATCATTGTTCCGGTAAAACACGCCCAAATCAGTTCCAATGTATAGGCTTTCGTTTCCAGAAGCATCATCGTGGGTGATGCAGTTCACCGGTACATTGGGCAATGTTCCCGAAATATTTGTCCAAGAATTACCACCATTGGTGGTTTTGTAAACTTTTTGGCCTGCATGATAGCCACTCAAAGAAATCCATACGGTATTGGGATCACTTGGAGATATGGCAATGTAGTTGACACGAGGGCGAGAACCTGCGCCATACAATGGTAAATTATTGGTAACCTCAACCCAGTGATTGGCATCGCTGGTACGGTAAATCCCAATGCCCGAAACCGCATAAATAATATCTGACTGAGTGGGGGCCACCGCAAAAACATTGACACTGGCACCAACCTTTATTCCGTTAATCGTTGTATCTAATGGATGATTTTCGGTAATACTTGTCCAAGTGTCTCCCTGGTCGGTAGAACGAAAAAGCCCCAGTGCACATCCATACAAAATATTAGACGAATTCCCAGGATCCATTGCTAGAGGAGTGACCCAACTGGCCGAACCTGCCGCTCCTGCGGGTAGATTGTTTGAAATGCGGGCGCCATCTCCTGGTTTTACTCGGGTAATCGCCTTCCCTTGTTGCAGGCTATAATAGTAAATCTCTTTATTGTTAGGATCAATAAAACACTCCACACCATCGCCACCTCCTGGCATATCTGCCCAGGTATCAGGGCCTTTTTTAAGCTTTATTCCATTGTCTTGCGCACCAGCAATGATATAATTAGGATCAGATTGTGAGACACCCAAACGATAAAATTGCGTGTGTGCCATTCCTTTGGTTAGTTCGGTCCAGGAGGTTCCTCCATCTAGCGATTTATAAATCCCACCATCATTACCTTCAAACATTACCTCAGTTTGCAAGGGATGATAAGCCAAGAAATGTTTATCAGCGTGGGGATTCTTTAAATTTCGCCAGTAGTTCAATACTGTCCAACTGGCCCCTCCATCAGTACTTCTCCAGTTACTAATACCTCCCACCGTAATGATGTCTGCATCTATAGGCGAAATAGCCAGGGTAAGGTCATACCAAGCTTGCCCTCCCACATCGCTGCCATTATCGGTCCAGCCTAGCAGGTTTTTTTTAGACGAGTCATATATGAGGTTAAAAGTATTGCCGCTGTTGGTAGAAGTATAAAAACCACCAAAACCGTTATTTTGTGCTCCTGCCAATACCGCTAAAAACTCAGGGTTTGCTGGCGAAACCGCTAAAGCAATGCGTCTTAAACGTCCTCCAAAATTGGTTCTTTTACTCCAACTATCTCCTGTATTACTTGATTTAAACACTTGGTTACCACTCAACATATTGCCATTGGTACCCCCAGCGTATACTATGGTAGGGTCGCCGGGTTTGAACTCCAGGTCATAAAAATATCCAACTTGGGTGCGTGTCCAGTTGGCGCCAGCATCGGAGGTTTTGTAAATACCTACCGAGGTGGCTACCATCAAAATATTGGGATCATCGGGATGCATGACCAGTTTGTATATGCCGCGGTTTCTGAAAGTGGTCCAGTTTAGTCCAGTATTATTCCAAGTAGCACCGCCATCTGTAGACTTGAGTACCCCTATGCTGTAAGTATCCCTACCGTCACCGTCGCCAGTCGCCATATATATTAGGTTAGGGTTCGTAGGATGAATGACTAGCGAAGACACGCCAATAATTGGCAAATCGTCTGTCAAGTTGCTCCAACTATTGCCTCCATTGGTTGTTCTCCATAACCCTCCTGCGGGTGTACCCGCATAAAACGTATTAATATCGGTAGGATGAAATGCCACACAATTGATTCTACCGATGCCGTAATGCCCCCCACGCGAAGAATCAGGACCCATTGTTACCCAATTACCAATCAGGTTTTCTTTAGTGCGCATTTTACGCCTTTCCATTACCTCAGGGTGTTTTTGCAGGTATTTGTTCCATTCTATTCGTCGCATACCTGCGGGTGGAATTGAGCCATCGGGCATTAGACGTTGGCTCCAAAAATACTCCCACCGTTTGTAGGGTTTGTAGCCTTTCCCCTTTTCATAAGGGCGATTTTTCCAATAAGTATCAAACGATTTTTTAACGTCTTGTAGCTTGACATTGGGTTGTTGCATTTTTTGCGTCCATTCTTGAGCTTGTAACTCGCAAATACCCATCAGCCACAACATACTTGTGATTAGGTGAGCTAGTTTCATATTTTAAGATATTAATCAGCTTTGTGGATAAAAACTAGAGGAAGCCTTCTCGTTACAGAAGGCATTGCGTCCTCTATTGCTTTGCAGTTTAGTTTATTAATTTCCAAGGCATTATTATGTAGGCATTTCGCTTGCACCAAGTGTTATCTCATTGAGTCTGGGCAGTACAAGTGATGTTTTCAATGTTTCTTTATAAATTCTACCTATGGTAAGACAATGATAGTTTTTGGGATACCGAGAGGCCTTCGTGTAAATTTTGTAGTTGAGATACAAAACTTGTACTCAGACCTCTCTTGACTCCCTTTATTCCCTCTTATGCTTTAAAAACAGTTTTTCAATATTACTTTTATCGAGTTGAGGTAATGGGGCATTTCAAGTTTAATTATCACCTCCAGACTTTACTTTAAACCATTCATTTTTTGGCGATTCTTACACAACCGTATAGTCTGGAATGTTACACATTGAGTATATACAAAGCTAAAAAATAATGGAGTAAGTATACAGATTTTACCCCCCTTCAAATACCCTTCACTCACCCCGCAAATGCACTTCATTAGTCCAATGGCTTTAAAAATCAATCAGGCCGAACTCCTAAGGCATAGAATTCTTCTTTACTTAACAGGTTGTA
Source organism: Microscillaceae bacterium (assembly GCA_003483885.1). Taxonomy (GTDB): domain Bacteria; phylum Bacteroidota; class Bacteroidia; order Cytophagales; family Microscillaceae; genus Microscilla. The sequence goes on along the minus strand of DMXI01000402.1, from coordinate 2,291 downwards.
TTGTTTATCAGACATAGCCTCCATATGTTCTCTATGTCTGTCACCTATTTTCCATACACCTTTGGCTCTATGTCGTCTATTGGCTGCTTCATGCATTGCTTCAGATCGTTTTTCTGAAATCTCGCTCGATAATTCAGAAAACTCTTGTTTTTCATATAAGCTTTTCAAATCTCTCAAGTTGGTTAAGCTATTTAACCAAACATCAAACTCTGAAAATAATCCGTCATCACTATTACCTTCTACAAAACTTTTGAGTTGATCTTCGTCATATTGATACTTTTTCACCAAAGTATTTACTGATGCAAACAAATGCATATTTTCATCCAGGCTCTGTTTTAAAGGATTATACTCAGCCTTTTGGGTATTGCTCAATTCAAATCCATCTTCTTTCTCATCCATCTTTTGCAAAGTATCCTTGATTCCTTTCATGGCTTTATACACAAAGGAGAAGTTTATCATGGTAAGCTTTGAATCCCAATCTTTTGCACTTTTTTTCATTTCTTCACAATACTGGATAGCAAAACTTATGAATTGATCAATTCGAAGTACAAAAGGATCAGCAAAAGGCATTTTGGAACTTACACGGCTATATTTAGCTCGGAATTGGTTTTCTCCCCAATAATTACTGGAACCTGTTTGCTCTTTACAAAAAGCTTTTTCTTTGTTACGCTGGCTATCTGACTCGTCATGCTTTTCTCCCACTACATTTAGCCTGTCCTTTTCTAATTTGCATTGGGCTACCAATTGCGCTGACGATGATTGCACAGATAGTTGCTGCAAAGGCTGGGTTGACTCTAGGGTATGAGATTGCATGGCTTTAGCTCCTATGATGTCGGCTTCTTGTTCTAGTTTAGGGTCGTTGTTAATCCCTATACCATTGTTGCCTTGAATGGTAGGTTGTACTCGCCCCTGTTTTTGCTGCACTACATGAGTCAATTCGTGCCCTAAATGTGCTTCTTTGCCTGGTGCCAAGTGCACTTCGCTACCTTGGGCATATGCCTCGGCCTTGAGCTGCGCTGGTTTGCCAGAATTATAATGTACTTGAGTATCTGATACGTCTACCCCAGTAAGCGCACTTACATTGGCTTTTACTTGTGTTTCTTTGGTAGATGTTCCAGAAAGCGGTTGATTAGTCTTTTGCTCCTTTCTTTGTACAGGGCGTTGCTTGGCTTGAATGGGCCGCTGTTTGGCTTGGATGGCCCCAAGTCTTCCTTCCCGGGTTTGATAAGGTGATGATTGACTCTTGGATGTTTTATTGGTTGTTAAAACGTTTTGTTCATTTATAATACTTGGCGCAGGCTTTTGCTCAAACATAAACTTGGAAAATGTGGTTCATAAAATTGACAAAAGTAAGAGCAATGCCTTGCTATAACCTATTTTTAGCACCCTTCAAATACCCTTCACTCACCCCTTCAAATGTACTTCACAAGCATATTGGACAGCAGGTAGATGAAGTTATTTTGTCTTTGAATAATGAACTGTGAGTGATTGGTTTTGGGTCGCTCCAAAGCCCTAAATATGCTGACCAAGGAGCAACCACTAGCAGTTAAAAGGGTAAACCTTCTATAATAAGCAGGAAGCAAGAACAGGGTTTGAGCACTGAGATTAGCCTTAAAATTGATGAATGAGCTTGTGTAAATCTTCTTTGGGAGTAAGTGCCAGCTTTTTCTTGATGCGGTAGCGAGCGGTCTCGAGGCCTTTTTTAGAGATGTTGAGAATCTGCATCGTTTCTTTGATAGACAGGTTCATTTTCATGTAAGCGCACATTTTCAACTCATTGGGGGTCAAGGCTGGGTATTTTTGTTGTAAGCGCAGAAAAAAACGAGGGTGCACCTTCTCAAAATGCATCTTAAACTTTTCCCATTGATTGTCTAAATTTAGGCCACTTTGAATGTCTTTGAGATACTTTTTTACGACTGAATTGGAGGAAGCCATGGGTTGAAACTTTTTCACGATTCCTTCTAATAGCTCGTTTTTTTGGGCTACTTGCAAAGCAATGGTCGATAGTTCTCGGTTTTGGGCATCAATCATTGATTGCATCAACATTTTTTCTTTTTGATGCAAATCCGCTATACGCATAGCAGACCTTGAACGGGCCAACAGTTCTAAACGCCCAAAAGGTTTTCGGATGTAATCTACTGCCCCTCTCTCGAGTGCTTCTTCCAGGTTGTAGTCTTCAATTTGTATTCCCGTGGCTATGATAATGGGAATGTGGCTGGTTTCCTGATGTTTTTTTAAGTGGACAGTAACCTCAAGCCCCGACATCATAGGCATTTCCCAATCCATAATGA
>DMXI01000336.1 GCA_003483885.1 Microscillaceae bacterium | reverse complement strand
ATAAAGGTATACTTACAAATATCTATACTTAAAACTGATCGTATCATCAATCAAATCACTTGATAGAAAATCAAAAACTATGACAAACTCACAAGTAAAGTTTAATGCAGTAATGCTCATTGATGATAATGAGATTGATAATCTTATTAATCAGAAAATCATAGAATCTGCCGGCATCACCGAAAATATTTATACACATACAGGAGGTAAAGGAGCGATTGAGTTTTTGCGAAATTCAGAAAAAATTGCTTCTATGATGGGGAAAAACAACTTTTTACCTGATGTGATTTTTCTTGATATTGATATGCCATTGATGGACGGTTTTCAGTTTTTGGATGAGTTTGAGCGTTTGTCGGATCGTATCAAACAGCACTGTAAAATTGTAATGCTTACTTCTTCTATTAATTCAAAAGATATTAAGCGTTCCAAAAGATATGATTATGTAAAAGAGTATATTAACAAGCCTCTTACCAAAGATAATTTAAACGCGATGAAAGTATAAACTACTACAATATTTAACCAATGAAAAAACGCATAAAGCCTATTGACCTTATGCGTTTTTTCATTTTTACACCAAGTTTACTTAGTTATAAGACTCTTTTGATGAAGTCATCATCTAATTTAATATACTTAGTTAAGCAAAACCCTGTCCAGTAAGTTTTCTTAAGCTTATCCATAAATCCCCTGATTTTTGTTTCACGATCAGCTCTATTCGTCTGATTGGCCGTTTTTAGTATCTTAGAGAAAAGCACTACATGAATACAGGTTTCTTTCCCTAACAAGCGAATTTGGCGTTGGATACTATTCATCAACTGCGAAAACAAGTCGCTGTCTTTAAGGATACAATATTGAATTGCCAATAAAAGCTTGATCTCAAGGTGAACATATGGATATTTCTTCAAGCTAATATCGTTGAGCAAGTTATTGATCCAGCGGACTGCTTCGTCGTACTTTTCGGCATAAAAGCAGCACAACGCTCTATAAGCCACATACGTTACGTATTGTGGGATATTCTGGCGATCTGGCTCAAACTCTAGGAATAGCCCTTTGTTTTCTTCATACATCTCATGCTGAGTACCCAAGCGATTGTGACGCTCCAACTTGGTAAACAGAAAACGAGAAGGGTAAGTATAGAAGTTATAACAAGACAACAAACTACCGATGGAATCATTGACATCGTCGAAGTATTTTTCGGCTTTTCGGTATAGTTTGTAGTGGTTGTAATATTCTAGCCTCAAAAACTGGAAGACAATATTGAGGTGAAAGTAAATCGTATCTTTTTCATATTCTTGAAAATAACCATCCACCTTGGCAAAAATGTCTTCGATTGGCTCTACGCTGTCTTCAGAGAGCGTTTCATCATCGGGTTCTACAAATAAGCGGTGAAAAATATTGACACAGCTTTGATAGATGTATAAGCGATGCGAATGATCAGAAGCATGCATTTTACACTTGTTATGCACCTCTTTCATCAATAATGACAGCTTCATCTTATCAGTATCGTCATCCGAAAAGCTATATACCCCATACTTCTTAAAATAGTCCGCCAACAAGCTTTCTACTTCATCTACGGCCAAGGTATAAGCTACATGCTTGTTGTACAGCTGAGAGTAGTTGAAGTACTCAGGAGAGGTAACGTGTAATTTTTTGAGAGTTTTATACACAATCATTAATTCATTGGAAAGATCGTAATCCAATAATTGTTTCTCCAGAGTTTTGAGGGTTGTAATAGCAATGGTTCGTTTTTTAGTAAAAACGATTTCATTTATGTTGGCAACTTTTCTTAAAAGATCAGTACGAGGGCTTTCGATTTGAGCCAGTAAGTGTTCTTCAATTTTTTGATTGAGACGAGAGCGTAAGGTGTAATAGGCGTTGGTGTTTACTTTTAGTTTCTCCATTACCTTGGCATCAGACAGTTGCTCCTGGTGCATATATCTGAGCAGGTCGGCAGATTTTTCAGCATTACTATCTGCTAATGACTTATAGATTTGTTCGTAATCGTCATTAGAGAGTTGTTTTATTATATTTTTTAGCTTAGCCATCCCTGATATTTTTCGTTTCCAGAAAGAAATAGATTAAAAAAGATAAAGAAAAATGGTTTTGTTACATGCAATGTTTTAAAAGATAAAATGTAAAAAAAAACAAAAGCATGTAAACTAGACCAATGTAATAAATAATATTAAAATAGCAAAAAAATACTTTTTAATAAAAACAAAAAAAATAGAGAGGTATATCAGGAAACCTCTCTACTTTGAACTTTTTGCACAATATACGCAACTACATGTGAATTGGGCGGTTTTCGGTAGCCGCTAAACATGCTTCTTTGAATGCTTCGGTATATGTAGGGTGTGGGTGTGACATACGCGCGATATCTTCGGCTGAGGCCTTATATTCCATAGCCAATACACCTTCCATGATCATATCGGCAGCCCGAGCACCAATAATGTGCACTCCTAAGATTTCATCAGTGGTTTTGTCAGCTAAAATTTTCACCAAGCCCTCTATATCCATACTCGCACGAGAGCGCCCTAGCGCACGGTAAGGAAATGTACCTACCTTATAGGTTTTATTGTTTTCTTTGAGTTGCTCTTCGGTATAACCTACACTGGCTACTTCAGGCCAGGTATACACTACTCCAGGAATCAACAAATAATTGACATGAGGCTTTTGGCCAGCTAAGGTTTCAGCCACAAATACTCCTTCTTCTTCTGCTTTGTGCGCAAGCATTGCACCCTTAATCACGTCTCCAATGGCATATACTCCTGGCACACTGGTTTGTAAATGATCATCTACCGGAATTTGGCCTCTTTCGGTTTGGATACCAATATTTTCAAGGCCAAGACCTTCAGTAAAAGGACGACGCCCAATAGCTACCAAGCAATAATCACCTGTAAACTTTACTTCTTCTTCCTTTTTGTTTATCGCCGTGATTTCGGTGTGGTCTCCTTTGTTTACAATATTGGTTACCCGGTGACTGAAGTGGAATTTAATCCCAATTTTTTTCAGCGACCTGGTCAACTCTTTACTCATAGTGCGATCCATTGTCGGAATGGCCGCATCCAGGTATTCAATCATGGTTACCTCAGTTCCCAAGCGGGCATATACTGAACCTAGCTCAGTAGCAATGACCCCTGCACCGATGATTACCATTGTTTTGGGTACTTCGGTAATCTCGAGTGCTTCAGTAGATGAAATAATACGCTGGCCGTCAAACTCGATATTAGGAAGCGGTCTGGGATCAGAGCCAGTTGCAATAATTACCTTGTTGGTTTTCACTTCTTGGGTTTCCCCGTTATCCTTAGTCACCTTAATGGTGTTCTTGTCTATAAAAGAAGCCCAGCCATTGATTTCGTCAATGTTGTTTTTCTTCATCAAAAAACGAATTCCACTAGTATTTTGGTCTACCACATCTGCCTTTCTCTTGATCATTTGAGGCATATCTACTTCCAAATCTTTGATTTTGATTCCGTGGGTCTCAAAAGTTTTGCGGGCATTGTAATAATGCTCAGAAGAATCCAGCAATGCCTTGGAAGGAATACAACCTACATTTAGACAAGTACCTCCCAGCGTAGGATCTTTTTCAATAATAGCTGTTTTGAAGCCTAATTGTGAAGCACGGATGGCTGCCACATAACCACCAGGACCAGAACCGATTACAGTAACGTCGTAAGTCATAGTATGAGTCAATATTTTATAATGAGGTAAATAAAACCTTATTTATTTCTAATTCTTGATAGTTCACCTCTACAAATGCTTTCTGCCTAAGATAGAAACAGAGGTTTCAATAACAAATCAAAGATATGCTACAAAAGGCATAAAACCAATTGTGGGAAATGAGGGGAGAAAGACCTGGAAAACGAGCAATGAATAAAGGACAACTTTGAGATAAGATGTTTGATAATCAAGTGTTTTTTTATTGAAAGAAATTGCCTTAAATTATATGAATTGTTCGAGGGATATATTTAAACGGCGAACAAACATAAATCTTGAACGGTTTGTTGACGTTGTGTTTAGTGAGAACTGAAAATACTTCTTTTACGTTTTTTGACTATTTAAATCTTTGAGATTATGGCAAAACCCAGTGTATACCTAGTTGAATCCCTAAGAAAAACTGCCAGGAAAATGTCGCAGGGTGCTCCCTATCAATGGGGACATATGGGAAGCTGCAATTGTGGAAACCTTGCACAAGAAATCACGAACTTAACAAAAGCCGAAATTCATGCCTATGCTTTACAAACTCGTTTTGGGGATTGGTCGGAGCAAACAACCGAATTTTGCCCTACCAGTAACCTACCCATGGATTTGGTCATTAGTGAAATGATGGAGGCAGGTTTGACGCGTACTGATTTGAGAAACCTGGAAAAACTTTCTGATAAAAAAGTATTAAAACGTCTGCCACAAGGCGAACGTTATTTGAAGCATAACAAACGTGATGATGTTGTAAAGTATCTGCTTACTTGGGCTAGTTTGCTAGAGGAAGAGTTATTGGGCCAAATAGAAGTAGAAAAAATAGCCTTAGATACTCAGAAAGTATTGGCTTAAAAAGAGCCTAATCAGCCGAATATATGGCTAACTCCTTGAAAAGTTCTTGATTAAACTGTACTTTTAATTTAGAACTCTTCTCTACTATAAATCAACAAATAGAAGTGGAGAAGAGTCCTTTAGCAGTTTATTTAAGAACTTTTGGGTTTTATGAGACACATATTATCACTACTTATTTGTACCTGCCTTTGGGCCACTATTGCCACTACTCACGCTCAAACTATAAGAGAAGATATCTTGTACATTAAGCCAAATGGACAAAGTTATTTGTACTACACCACCTTACAGGCCAGAGGTACAAGATTTTACAAAGCCATTCCTAAAACCAAAAACTTTCTTCAAAAGTATTTATACATCAAACCTGATCAATACCAAGTAACCAATAGACCCAATGAGATTCGCTTAAATTTTAACACAGATAGCTATGCGTTGATGAGCGAAGAAGATTTTCACGACCGGGAACTTACCCGAGATGAAAAAGGAACCTTTACTTTTGATAATGATACTATTAATCGTGCTGGTCGCAGACGTTATGGTATTTATACTACTTTGAGTGTATTTAAGAAGTTTGCCTACGTATGGGTATTGCCCGAAAACTTTGAGTTTGTATCATACAAATGTAACCGTGAAGGCCGCTGGAAAAAGCGAGGAAATACCTTGGCCTATTTTGGGTATAATGTCAATAGTTTATTGTTTAATATTCAATTTCGCCCAGTTTCTCCACTTTCTGCCGACGATGTAAGGTCTACCTTGTATGAGGGAAACTCTAAAGATATGAGGGTAACCAGTAATACTTCAGGGGTACAAATCAACTTTCGGGATGGAGTATTGTTTGCTGATGGAAGCACGAGTGTTTCTGCTCTAGGAGAGCGCGTGCTGGTGAAACTAGCCAAAACACTTAAGTCTTCTACCAAAGTACAGATGGCTATTGAAGTACCTGTAACCAATGGAATGAATGCGGGCAATTGGATGTTGGCGGCTGCGCAGGGGCGAATGATGGTTGAAAAAATGGTGAATAGTGGGGTTGAACCCTCCCGTATAGAAATCAAAACATACGGTATGAAGAAAGGCCAAAGTAGCAGAGGTATTGAAATCCAGTTGATTAACGCCCCTAAACGTAAACAATAACCGTGATCAGCGGATAGGTTTGACCTCTAGCTTATCTGGGCATTGGGCCAATAAGGCTGCTTGAGTAAGTGCCAACAAAGGGTGCATAAAGTCAGGAGCTATTTCTACCAAGGGGATTAAGGTAAACCGACGATTGGGAATTTGAGGGTGAGGAACACTGAGCGCTTCACTTTGGTATACCAAGTCATCTACATACAAAATATCAATATCTATCAGCCGTTCTCCCCAATGACGGTATTTTTTTCTCCCCAGGGTTTGTTCAATACTTTGAGTAGTTTTGAGCAGCTGATTCACCTCCAACGACGATGAAACTTGCAATACTTGATTGAAAAAGATTGGTTGATCTTCTATTCCCCAGGGCATTGTTTCATAAATAGAAGAGCTGGCGAGTACTTGTCCTACCTCTTTTTCTATGAGTTGAGTTGCTCGACTTAAATTTACTGCTTTTTCTCCCAGATTGGTTCCCAAAAGTAAGTATATGGTATGCAATGTTTCTCTTATTGATTTTTCCTGGCAATAATACTTGAATATGGATTGCTTTCAAATTTTTATTTGATTTGACTCGATAGCCAGCGCTAACAAATGATAATTAGGGGAGTTTTTATATTTTTGTTGAGTACATAATATATATAATCATGATTCTCCGATTTTTAGGTAATGTATTGGCCGTTTTGGTAGGACTAGGCATTTTTACTGGCTTGGTAGTTTTTTTAATATTTGCATTGGCCAGCAGTGGAGGTTCTCCTTCCGTTTCTCAAAAAACAGTATTAGTTCTCAAGCTAAGAGAAAATATCACTGAACGTGACATAGACAATCCCATCCCTAATCTTAATAATCCTCTAAGGCCAGTAGTGAATGGCAAAGGGTTGTTGAGCATATTACATAACATCAAAAAAGCAAAACGAGATGCAAATATTGCTGGAATCCTACTGAACTTACAAGGAGTATCAGCTGGTTTTGCTTCGCTGAAGGAGCTTAGAGAGGCGCTGATAGATTTTAAACAAAGTAAAAAGTTTGTGTTTGCTTATGGTGAATATTTAAGCGAAGGAGCCTATTACTTGGCTTCAGTGGCCGATCAGATTTATGTAAACCCTACGGGAGAGGTTGAGTTCAATGGGTTGAGTGTAGAACGGACTTTTTATAAAGGAGCATTAGACAAACTCGAGGTAAAACCAGAGATTTTTCGGGTGGGTACTTATAAAAGTGCAGTAGAGCCTTATTTGGTAGATCAGATGAGTGACGCAAGTCGCGAACAAACCGAGTCATATTTGAATAGCATTTACGATTTGTACTTAAAAGATGTGGCCAAGTCCAGAAATATTCCGGTGAAAGAGTTGACCAAAATTTCGGATAGTTTGCTGGTACGAAATGTACAAGATGCTTTGAAGTATAAATTGATTACCCACATTGGGTATTATGATGAACTGGAAGCTGAAATAAAGAAACGCTTGAAGCTAAAGGCGAAAGACCGATTGAAACTGGCAAGCTATAGCAAGTATCGTGAAGTAAAAACGGCTTGGGCAAAACAACAACAAGAACCTAATGCAAACATTGCCGTGATTGTAGCCGAAGGCGAGATACAATCGGGTAGTGGAGGAGATGGTGTCGTAGGTTCGGCTAAAATCGTGAAGGCTTTGCGTACTGCTCGTAAGCGTAAAAGTGTAAAAGCAGTGGTGCTTCGGATCAATTCTCCGGGAGGAAGCGCGTTAGCTTCGGATGTGATGTGGCGGGAAATTCACCTCACCCGCAAAGTTAAACCAGTGATTGCATCTATGTCAGATGTAGCTGCTTCGGGAGGGTATTACATTGCGATGGCTTGTGATACAATCGTGGCCCAACCCAATACCATCACCGGATCTATTGGTATTTTCAGCGTTTACTTTGATGTTTCTCAATTGATGAAAAATAAAATTGGGATTACGACCGATTATGTCAATACTGGGGAGTACTCGGCATTAGGAAACCCCAATAAACCCTTTACTGACCAAGAAAAAGCGATTATACAACGTGGTGTAGAAAGAGGTTATGAGAATTTTACCTCTAAAGCTGCTAAAGATCGAGGAATGCAACTGGATCAACTCAAACAGATTGCCTCAGGTAGAGTTTGGTCAGGTAGCGAAGCTAAAGCCAATGGCTTGGTCGATGTGTTAGGAAGCTTTGACGATGCTATAGCGATTGCTGCCAAAAGAGCCAAGTTGAATAAAGGGGAGTACAGGTTGAAATTTTTCCCTATAGAAAAACCCTTCTTAGATAAAATACGCGACAATTTAGGGGTATCGGCCCAAGCCCGTCAACAAGCCGTAAAGCAAGAGTTAGGTGAATGGTATACGTATTTTGAAATCCTAAAAAAGGTCAGAGAGAAGCCCAAAGTACAGGCCCGTTTGCCTTATGATATTGTGATTAAGTAAAACAGGAATAACGAATATCGATTAACGAATGTAGAATATCGAAGTGTTTTTATTCTACATTCGTTAATCAGTATTCAATATTTATTGCTGCCTAAGAGCCAATCTTTCCTTCTCGCCATTGCTCTATTTTGGGATACCACACTTGCTCATACTCAGGGTAGCGTACCAAGGTATAGTGGTTATCCACAAATTGATTGGGAGTGCGTAAAAAGGTAAAGTTAATGTCTGAAAAATTGGCGTTTTGAGCGTAAGTCCACATTTCTTTGTTCCGTGTGCGTACTACTCGGGTAGGATTACCAAATATAATAAAGATCATTCCTTTGTCAGTTTGCCAGCCAGGCTTATAAGTTGTAAAAAACTGATTGGCTAATTTTACCCGACGATAATACTCGCGAATGCTTCTTTTGGCAGTTTTGATATTACCTGACATCAACCCCAACCATAAACGATCTAAATCTTTCTTTTTTTCTTCAGATTGCTCCAATTTGTCAAGTTCACTCTTGGTGGTGATGTATCGCAAGGGGTTGATCAAGTCTGCTATCTTACTATATTTTGGATAACGATGCTGCGCGACAATGAAACTTAACCCGTAATATTGGTTGGTATCTGCCTGTACAATGTATAAACCAGGAGTGGTAAATTTAAGCGAAGTATTGGTCTGTACTGTGAATACTGTATCTACTGGAAGCCTTTTTTGAATTCTTCTGCGTGAAACCGACATAGGAGGACGAGCTGCCTTGAAGTCATAACGGTAATGCTTTACCGTGAGACTGCGGCTGGTGTTATTCAAATCTTTGACTTGAATATTGGCTTTGTCCAGGAAAAAGTTACGAAAAATAGGGTTACGACCTGCTCCGTCAAAAATAGTGTAGGTTTGGCGAATTTTATTGATGATATAGTCCAACGGAATATCCATTGTGAGCTTTTGCCCAGTTTTGCCATCATTTACTTCCATCAACAAGACTTCGCTGGGAATATTTTTTTTAGGGATAGTGAAATCAAAATAAAAATTAGCGTCGTGCTTATTGAGGGTGTTAGAGGTGACTCTTAAATTTTGCGTAGAAATAAATTCTCTGCTTCTATAATTAGCCAGAATGCCATACTTTATGGTTACATCCCGGAGAAATTCCTTAAAGCTAGAGGTACGTTTTAAGCGAGGCACAGTGAGTTGAATAAAAATCTGAAGACTGTCCCCTTTGGCCAGTACACGATGCGCCATTGTCATGGGTTTGGCTATTGAAGGAGTTTTTCGGGTGGTAGGGATAGATTTTGGTCGTGAGGTAGAAGAGCTGCCTGTACTTCCATTACCTCCGGCATTCACAACACAACCAGGAAGGAGTACTGTAAGTACAAATAAGGCAAATAATATTGAAAATACGTTTTTAGTCATTGTATTGTTGGTTATTGATTTTGGTACTCATGCTTCTATATAAATTGATAATGACTTATATAGTTTATAAATACACTGGGTGATGTTGCAATTTAGTAATGTTAATGATTAAATGTGGATGTTGTGGATGAAATGTAATTGAATGATTCTACAACAAGGGTATCCCCCTATGAAAGTCCCTAATCAATTTACAAATTATTCCACACTCTTGCACATTTTAAGAACAACAGTGTGGATAACTTTTTTTAACATCGACATTCTTATTGTCGATATATCGTAGACCACCCTAGTTAACCTCTTGAGGATAAGAGAATAAGTAATAGATAACTTGACTAGGTATTGAGCAAGGGAGTTTAAGAGTTATGCACATTTTGATAGTACTAGTGTGGATAACTTTTTGGGCATCGACAGTATTATTGTCGATGAGTGATGGTGTATGTAGGAATAGTTTTTTCTCGATTGAAAAAATTTAATCGAAATGTTTTAAATATACTCACAGAGCGCTTAATTCATCGAAAAGTTATACACATTGCAAAATGTGGATTGTGGATAACTTTTTGAGCATCGACAATGGTAGTGTCGAAAATCATAATTTTCCGTAATCAGAGGCGCTTACCTCGTTTTGATAAAAGGCAAATTACAAACTACGAATAATGTAAATTAGACCAGCTCTTATTACCTTTACCAAAAACACTCCTTGATTTTATGTTGTTAGCTGTTGACATTGGAAACTCCAACTTGGTTTTTGGATTGTATGCACAAAACGAGTGGCAATACCACTGGCGTTTGCAAACCATTATTGAAAAAAGTGGTCCTGAATATGAAATCAACTTGCGCAACTACTTCCTGGAACAAAACCTATCACTGAGCGAAGTCACGGGAATTATCATCAGTAGTGTGGTGCCAGTACTCACTCCTGTAGTAAGAGATATGCTATGGTATTTGTTTGGAAAGGAGCCTCAGGTGGTCAACCCCGAGATAATCAAGCAATTGCCTTTGGGTGTTGTGAAACCTCACGAGATTGGCTCCGATTTGGTAGCCAATGCAATGGCTGGTTATGCGCTTTTTAAGGAAAATTGCGTAGTAGTAGATTTTGGTACTGCACTTACTTTTACTACCATTTCTGCTGAAGGCAACATACTAGGCGTAGCCATTGCTCCTGGGCTTAAAACCTCTATTTATGCGCTCTATCGCGATACTGCCAAACTTCCTGATATTGAAATTCCGTTAGAACTTCCAACGTCGGCCATTGGCAAAAGTACTGAGCATGCATTGCAGGCTGGAGTGCTACTTGGTTACGTAGGCTTGGTAGAGCATTTGATCAATCGTATTCGTGAAGAATTGGGAGGAGAGTGTAAGATCGTAGCCACTGGAGGCTTATCATCAATTATTACCCCGTTAGAGCAGCATTTTGATAAACTAGAGCCACTCTTAACCATTGATGGGCTACGTTTAATCTATGACTTTATCCATAAAAGTTAGCTTTCAACAAGTATAAAGTATTACATTGCTTCCATGGTATTGGCAGTTTTAAGACTAAACTTTACTTGGGTACCTTCATCTACCTGGCTTTGAATTTCCAGTTGACCCCCATTTTTTTCTATAAACTCTTTACTTAAAATGAGACCAAATCCAGTGCCTTTTTCATTAGCGGTACCCTTGGTGCTTAAATGAATTTCTGGAGAGAATATTTTTTCTAGAGCATCTGGTTGGATACCAATGCCCTTATCGGCTACTGTGATCGTAGTAAATGTTGGATTGGTTTCTACAAAAACCTCTACACTAGCGTTGGCATTGGTAAATTTGATTGCATTAGAAATCAAGTTTCGCAGCACAAAATTGAGCATATTTTTATCTGCTTCTACAAAAGTTTGCGCAAACGGATGTGTCATAATTGTGATGTGTTTTTCAAGTGCGTTTTTTTCATAAAGCGCGATATTTTCGTCAATAATTGCTTGAATATCAATTCCTTCGGGTTGAAACTCAAAATCATCAGTTTGAATCAAAGACCACTGTAAGAGGTTTTCCAGCAAGTCTATCACTCTTTGCACGGCCTTATCCATATCTTCGGCAAAATGTGAAATCTCTTCCTTGCTAAAGCCTTCTATATGATGGAGCAATACCTGCAAAAAACCTTTGATGGTATTAAAAGGGCTACGCAAATCGTGTGAAAGTATCGTGAGTAATTTGTCTTTCACAGTATTGAGTTTTTTTAGGTGATTTTCAGAAGCTTGCGATTGCTCATTTACCTTATTGAGTTCTTCATTTTGGTATTCCAGTGCGACTGATTGCTCCTTGATTTCGTTAAGTTGGCGTCGCATTTCCTGTAACATTTGGTTAAAGTTACGTGTAAGCCTTCCTACTTCATCTTTAGAATTATTTTGGATAAAGGTCAGGTTTTCTGAGAAATTGCTGCTAACGGTTTTGTGGATAAACTTAGAGAGTCGTACAATGGGACGGGTAATGATTACTGAAAAATATATACTCATGAGAATGCTCAATATCAAAGTAGCAATGACCATAATCACAAAAATGTATTCAAAGTTATTACCAATGCTTTCAGCACGTCGATTTACTCTACCTACAAAACCTTGGGTAAAGCCAGCAATATTATCTGCATAGGTTCTCAATTGCTGCTTTAACCCTTTTTCGTTAGTCAATCCAATTTTTTGTTCCAGGTTCACCATCTCCTGAAAAGTTTTCAGATAATCTTTCAATAATCCTTGGGCTTGCACCTTGATAGGTGGAGAAAGGTTGGTAGCCAGCGCAATTCCGTTTTGCCATTCATTACACAGTTTTTCAAGTTTTTGGGCATAAGCAAGATCTTTCAAAAGCTGATAGTCTCTTTCGTATTGCTTCAGTTTTAGAAAATTGATTTGGCTCAGGTTAGGGCTTAAAGCCTCCAGATTAGCCAGTTGTTGCGCCATTTTACCCTTGATACCATAGTTTTTAAAACCTAATTGATGGGTGAGTCTCACGAGTTGATCAAATGAGTTTTCGTAGCTTTGCATCTCATGTAAAATCTTTTTGGCCTCAGTTTCTATCAGGTTTTGATCCAAATTGAGTTCTCTGGTTTCTTTAAAACTTACCAAGGCATACAAATTTTGATTGACTTCTTCGGCGAGCTTTTTATGTTTTTTGATATAATTGCTGGTGCCTGTAATGTAGAAATCTTCATTGGTGGTTTCGTAATCAAAGAAATCTTGCTCGAGTTTGATTACCTGAAAGGTTTTGACCAATACACTTTCCAGATTTACGGCAATGGTAGAAATATTACTGCTTTTGTTGTAAAACCAAAAGCCAATACTTGCTACCACAATAATGATAATGCTGAAGATCAAAAAAATGATTAAAAGCCGGATTCTTAAAGAAATAAATCTGGTCAACATAAGGGGTTATGCACAAAAGTTAATGACTGCCGATAAATGATTGGTGTGGTTGAAGGAAGATAATTTAGTGAGTTTTTATTAAAAAAGACTTTGCTGAGTAGGGGGACGATGCTTGAATGCCTCCCGGTAAATCAGTAGATTTTCTTCGTCAAAACATATAAAAGTTACCTTCTCCAAACTTTGCCCTTCTTCACTATTTAGAAATTCGTTGGTAGTTTGGATGGCGATTTTAGCTGCCGTCTTTTTAGGAAAACGATAAATTCCAGTACTTATATTAGGAAATGCCACGGTTTTTAAGCCATTTTCCACCGCTAGTTTTAAGCTATTATGGTAAGCATTCCGCAATAGGTTGGATTCGTCTTTGTGTCCTCCCACCCATACTGGTCCCACAGTGTGAATCACGTGTTTTGCGGGTAAATTTCCTGCAGTAGTAATGACGGCTTCACCTACCTTACAACCACCCTGACGACCAATAATTTTGATACAATCGTCTAAAATAGCTCTTCCTCCTTTGCGATGAATGGCTCCATCTACACCACCACCACCCAACAGAGATGTATTGGCGGCATTTACAATGGCATCTACTGCTTGAGTGGTAAGGTCTCCTTGTTTATAACTTAGTTTTTTGTTCATAAAAAAATGGTTGGCAAATAAATCCTAAATAAGATACAAATTTATTTATACCAACCAAAACTTAGATTTGTTTCTACTTTAAACAAAAGTTACCCTGCCTGCATCAAAATCTGACGAGCTACCGGCAATAATTCTTGATGAATGTCTAAGTCAAACTTACTAAGGCTTATTTGACTCCCACTCTCAAACCAAATATCAATTTTGTATATATTTTCCAGATGAAGCTCCATTACCTGCAATGAAGGGAGTGAAGTAGGGGTAAACCCCTGAAAAGTTTGAATTACTTTTTCTTGCTGGTTGAATACTCTACTTACAGAAATTTTTTCACCAGTCAGTTGTTTTTGATCATAACCGGGATCTTGAGTAATTGTAGAAGGGTTTTTTAAAACCCGAGTCAATTTATCCTGTGACTGTGGCAAGTTCCAGGTTAAATCATATCCTGCATTTTTAGATTGCAATATATAGCCATTTGTTTTCTGATTATTTTCCAGCGTAATTTCTGCGGCTAACCTTTCCTGTGCTTGTACATTAAAAAAACCAATGGTATACTTCAAAGGTTTTTGATCCAGGTATGTTGCATATTTCTGTCTTAGGTTAAAAGGCAAGCGTTGATCTACGGCTTCGCTGTATCCTTGATCTAGCATCGTCTGATGCACTTTTTTGCTTTGAGCGATGGTTTTCCGATTGGTAGGATATTTTGTAGTAGTCATTTGCCCAATCGTCCCTATGAGGCCTTCATTGATGATTTGTTCTTTGCCCGAAGCCAATATTTCCCAAAAGCGTTGTCCTTGTTCCAGGTATTTATGAAATGTATCGTTGCTATCAGGACCAAAGCGGTATACTCGGTACCTTCCGTTATGATTAAAACGCCATTGTTCTTCATCAGTAAGCGTATCCATCAAGTTCGAAACTTCTGCCTGAAGGGCTTGAAAACCTTGTTGTCTCAATCGGTTTTTTACATCGAGGGTAGTGGTGGTACCAAATGCCTCTATCAAATGCTCCGCTGCTTCTTTTACGGCATTTTTTGTTAGGTTTTTCATAATGCTTATAAATGATAGATCTTTTTCAGTTTTTTTAGATTTCAATATAGTTTATTAAACTGAAAAATACTGGCTTAAGTCTTTGATTTTAATGTAGTTAATCTAAATTTATTTTTTATTTTAATTTTATATTGCTTATAACAATAGCAAGAATTTAAGCGTGGATTTATTTCCCTGAATTGCCACTTCGAGAGCGAATGTTATTACCGTTTCGTCCAATGCGTAATTGATAGTTTTTGTAAAAATTGCGCACCCGTGTTTCACGATCATCGTCGTAAAAGCTAGAGGTACGTCTACTGTTGCGAGAAAACTCACTACCTGTACCAAACAATGGTTTTTCTCCAGTTTTACCAAAGTAAGGGCGCTTGCCATAATAATTATTACGGTAATCATTGAAATCCTTACTAGTAACCTTAAAGTCGTTTAAGCCACAAGCGGAAGACAGGTTTCTATATCTGCGGCGGAAACGCCAAGTGTTCACCCCTGTTTTGCGATCGGTAATCCAGCGTCCATATTTTCGTTTGCCTATGTATTTGGCATACGCAGGAGGGGCGGCAATATCTTCAGTTTCTATTTCATCATCTTCATCCACATATTTAGAGGCAATCTCCATATCCAGATTGTTGTAGTATTTTATAAACTCTTCCTGACTTACCGGTAAAAAATCGGTAATGGTCACTTCCATTTTCCGAGGGCTATTGGCATTGGTGATTACCTTATATTTGTGTACAAATTTGGCACTCTTAGCCGTAGCTTCCGACCAGTTTTCTACATCCATATTGTACAAAATTACTGACATAGGGAGCTTACTCTTGGGAGTTTTATTAAGAATTTCGGTTAATGGACTTCGGCGTTCGTTTTGATTGATGAGCACATAAGACATGAGCACCGAAGCAACAAGTATTGCAAGGAGGTATATTGCGTATTTTTTCATGAGTACCTGGGTTGTTTCAATAAAGTTAATCAAAATAACTCAAAGCGCATAACAACACAGCCCGAGCGTATGCCCAGGCTGTAGTTGCAAAATATGATATCTAAAAATTACTTTCCATAATATTCACCTCTTGATCTGAAGCTGTATCCGCCACGATTATCAGAGCGAAAATAGCGACTTGAGCCATGTTGTCTATAAGCTTGACGAGCCCGACTGGAACGGTCACTTGCGTAAAAGCCAGAGCGAACTGTGTTGCGAGAAAAACGGCTACCTGTTCCATAATGATTACGAGTACCAGTGCTTCCATAATAAGCGCGCTGGCGATGGTAATTGCGACGATAATCGCTGTAAGTGTCTTTGTAAACAGGATAATTTTCTAGATGGAACATGGTACCCAAAAACATATATTTGCTATCAAAAGCCCAATATGAACGTCCTTCATTGTTCGCTTTCCATTGTCCATATTGAGTGTTACCAATGTAATTGGCATACCCTAGAGGCGCAGGAACTTTATTGAGGTGAATGTTTCCATCTGTTCCCATTATTTTGGAAGCTACTTCCATCCCCATATTTTCGTAATTCCTTACAAACTTATCTTGGTTTACGGGCAAAAAATCAGTAATGGTTGTTTTCCTTTTTTGGGGATCATCTACATTCGTAATGACTTGGTATCGGTGAAGATATTTGCCGTCTATAGCATCATTCTGGCGGGTGTCCATGTCATATAATACAATACTTACTGGAAGTTTGCTATTGGGTGTTTTGGCTAAGATATCATCAACAGGATCAGATGTGACTTGTTGGCGATTGACCAAAAACGACGTGAGTACAAAGGTCAAAACCAGACCTAGTAGTATAAAATTATTCTTTTTCATGATATGTATGGTTATATTTCTTGCTTAATTTAAGCAAAACCTGCGAAAGCAACAGCCAAAAAGTACAAAAAAATAGAAGGCATAAAAAAACAGCCTGAGCGTTTGCCCAGGCTGCCATTGATATATTTTAAGAAATTAGAGGTATCTCTAAAAACTGGAAATTATTTTCCAGAGCTTCCACTTCTTGATCTAGAGTTGTATCCACTACGGCTACCAGAGCGTGTTTTACGAGATGAACGGTATTGGCGATAATGGGTTCGAGAACGATTAGCACGTTCACTTGTATAGTAGTCAGTACTCGATGTACTCTGAGAAAAACGAGTGCCTGTGCCATAACGACGACGAGTTCCAGTACCACCATAATAAACACGACGTCCGAAATAGTAACGACGATAGTTATTGTAAGAGTTTTTATATACTGGGTAATTAGTTAAGTGAAATAAGGTGTTCATAAAGACATACTTGCCTTGAAAAACCCACAGAGATGTACTATCAGTTTGTTGTTTCCAATGGCCATACTGTGAGTTTCCTACATAGTTGGCATAACCCGGAGGAGCTGGTATTTTACTGAGCTTGAGACCTGCAGATGAAGTAATCTTTTGATAGGCAATCTCCATCCCTAAATTTTGATAATTACGAACAAAATCTGCTTTACTGAGTCGTAACCAAGGAGTGATAACTTCTTTCTTTTTGGCAGAATCATCCACATTAGTAATGACTTTGTACCTATTTAGATAACGTGAGCCTTTTACATCCATATCATATAAAACAATAGATAAAGGAAGCTTATTGGTTGGTGTATTTGCTAATAACTTATCTACTGGATACTTAATATAACCAGACATACCTGTACTACTATAATCTCTATTTTGATAAAACTTTTTTACTCTTTGTTCCCGATCAGTACCATAGAAACTCTCTGAGCGACGAATATTTTTTGAAAAATCACTAAAAGTACCAAAGTGAATTCGTCCATGTGGTGATCTGTAGCCAGTTCCATAATAGGGTTTTTTCTCTTGATAGTTCTTATAATAATGATTGAAGTGATAGTTTTGAATGGTAAAATCTGCTAAGCCAAAAGCTTTTACTAAATTTTGATGTTTTTTATAGAATTGCCACGTTGTTTCTCCGCTTTTGATATTTACTTTCCACTGCCCATATTTCTTATTACCAATACAATGAGTATAACCTGGAGGGGCAATTATTTTCCCTACTTTAACTCTACTATTGACTTTAACTTTAGACATAACTTCCATGTCTATGTTTCTGTAATTTTTTAAAAAATCCTTTTTACTTACTCTAATAAAATCTGTGTTTTTAACCTTCATTTTGCGAGGGTTATCAGCATTGGTGATGATTTTATACTGGTGGAAAAATCGGGCAGAATCGGGAGTTTGTGATGACCAGCCCTTTACATCCATATTACATAAGATTATAAATAAAGGAAGTTTATTTGTAGGAGTTTCTTTGACAATTTTCTCAAGAGGTGTTTCCGTTGTATAAGTTTGAATAACAATGTATGAAGTAGAAACTATAATTAAGAAGAGACTAATGAGATAAGGAATATATTTTTTCATGATATGATCAACTTTTTTAATAAAGTTAATCAAAATCAAATAAGCACGCTGGTAAAAAGGCATAAAAAAATAGCCTGAGTGTTTACCCAGGCTGTCATTGATATATTTTAAGAAATTAGAGGTGTCTCTAAAAACTGGAAATTATTTTCCAGAGCTTCCACTTCTTGATCTAGAGCTGTATCCACTACGGCTACCAGAGCGAGAAGAACGGCTAGAACGGTAGCTTCTGTAAGAAGAGCTAGAACGAGAAGAACGTCCGCTTGAATAGTAACCAGAGCGAGAAGTGCTACGAGAATAACGGCTACCAGTTCCATAACGACGACGAGTACCAGTACCACCATAATAAGCACGACGACCATAGTAGTTATTACGGTATCCCATATAAGAGTTACGGTATACTGGGTAAGTCGCCATGTTGAACATGGTTCTCATAAACATATATTGTCCGTAGAACGCCCAGAAAGAAGTTCCATCGCTACGGGTTTTCCACTGTCCATATTTTTGGTTACCTACATAGTTAGCATAACCAGGAGGTGCTGGTACTTTGCTAATTTTAGGCTGACCATTTGCTCCCATTGTTTTGGATGCAATCTCCATTCCCATGTTGTCATAGTTACGAGCAAAATCTGCTTTGCTTACACGTAACCATTGAGTAGTGATGGTTTTTCTTTTTACAGAATCATCCAAGTTAGTAGTTACTTTGTATTTGTTCAAACGACGAGAACCTTTTACATCCATGTCATATAAAACAATGGACATTGGCAACTTATCGTTTGAAGTTTTTGCCAACATATCATCTACAGGATATTTGATATAGCCTTCGCCACCTCCACAAGAGGTAAGCGCAAAAGCCATAACCAAGGCAAATAGATAAACTGAGTAGTTTTTCATAATCTTAAGGTAAAATAATGTTAGTGAATTCGTTTTCATCTACAACCAAACCAAATGCGGCTTCAAATTCATTTTCACCCCATTGTTCAATCGATAATACATGCTTTTCAGCTTCATCATAGTAACTCCATGACACCACTTTTTCCCAATTACGGGTTTCAGTATCACGAAAATGGGCTACACCCTCTTCGTCGCGATAAAAAGTAATGCCTTTGTAGTTGATTTCTTTGGGAGGAGTTCCATTTCTTTTGATCTCTTCGGGAATGTCGCCGTCGATAGAGCCAACGCGTATTTTTTCGGTGAGGGTACATTCTAGTTCTCCATCATCTTCTTCGTAATGCAAGAACTTTTTCTTTTCTACTGTTGCCAGTAAAAACTCAAAGGTGAAGTACCGATCACCCCAGTCGTACTCATACTGGGCTTTTACTTCCCAGGTTTCAAGGTCATAATCAAGAAAGGCCCCTTTTTTCAAATCTTTGATTTGAACATTAGTAGGGTCGTAGCTTAATTGCTCGTCAGGTTTTTTCTTTTTTCTACTAAACAAATTTGTTAACCATTTAAACATTATAGGAATGGTTTAATTAGATTTTCTATACTAATATACAGCAAATAAAAAATTTTAGATACAATTTCAAAAAGAAATTTCTATTTTCTTTTTTTTAATAAATACCGCTTTCTACTTCTTCTAATCGACCTTCTGAGCATTTTAAAACCCTTGCCGGGAACTTTTCCAGAGCTGTGTAATCGTGGGTAGCCATTAGAATGGCAGTTCCACTTTTGTTGATTTTCCGAAATAGTTGTAATATCTCGGCTGACATATCCGGATCCAGGTTTCCAGTGGGTTCATCGGCCAATAACAGTAAAGGTTCATTGATCAAAGCCCGAGCAATTACAGTTCTTTGCTGTTCTCCCCCTGAGAGCTGGTGAGGGTATTTTTTGCTCATTCCTGGTAAGCCTACCATTTGCAGTACTTCCCCCATTCGGTTTTGCATTTGTTGGCGGTTTTTCCACCCAGTGGCCTTCATCACAAAATACAGGTTATCGCCAATGGTACGGTCGGGCAATAGCTGAAAATCCTGAAAAACAATGCCCAGCTTTCTTCTGAGAAAAGGAACCTCTTTACGGGTAATTTGGTGGAGGTCAAAACCAGCTACTTGAATTTGACCTTTGCGGAGCGGAAGGTCAGCATATAAAGTTTTGAGTAAAGAACTTTTGCCACTACCAGTTTTGCCAATGATGTATGCAAACTCCCCTTTTTGTAAGGTAAAATTGAGGTGAGTAAGCACAGGTACTTTTTTTTGAAATATACTAACGTCTTTTAAAACAATGATGTTTTCGGGTGCTACAAAGGCCATAATGAAGTCCTAAGATTTAGGGTAGAGGCTGATTAATAGGAGGTATTGGTAAGAAGAGTATGAAACCCGACAGGCTCTCTTGGGTAACTTGAGAGGTCTGTCGAGTTTTAAATTAATTGAGTACTTTAAGCGTTGGCTGCTTCTTGAGCTTTTTGGTGATCTGCCAAAAACTTCTGCAAACCAATGTCAGTCAAGGGATGCTTCAATAGTCCTAAAATTACATTGAGAGGACAAGTAGAAACATCTGCACCTAATTCGGCACATTTGATCAAGTGCATCGTATGACGAATAGAAGCGGCTAATACCTGCGTCTTGAACTTATAAGTATCATAGATGTGAACGATTTGCTCAATTAATTGCAGACCATCAGTGCTTACGTCATCCAAACGGCCAATAAAGGGAGATACATAAGTAGCCCCAGCCTTGGCGGCTAATATGGCTTGTCCAGCCGAAAATACCAGCGTACAGTTGGTTTTAATGCCTTGCTGAGAAAAGTATTTCAAAGCACGCACACCGTCTTTGATCATCGGTACTTTTACTACGATACGAGGATGAATATCAGCTAATTCTTCTCCTTCACGAATAATACCTTCATAATCAGTAGCAATTACCTCCGCGCTTACATCTCCATCTACAATGTCACAGATTTTAGCGTAATGAGCCATTACATTGGTTCTACCTGTGATGCCTTCTTTGGCCATCAACGATGGATTGGTGGTTACCCCATCCAAAACCCCTAAATTTTGTGCTTCCTGAATATCATTCAGATTGGCGGTATCTATAAAAAACTTCATACAACGTCTTAGTTTGGAAACCTCGATTTAATAATGCAAACTTTTTTGTGAGACAAAATTAAGCAAAAGCCTGAATTAAGGGAGATTTTGTGGGGATTTTTAGGAGGTAGTTTATAGTTGGGAGTTCATAGTTTCTTTGGTTAGTAGTTAGGAGTGGGTAGTTTGTAGCTTTTTTAGTCGATAGCATTCAGTCCATTGTCCATAGTAGTTTTGTAGTTCGTAGGTTACAGAGTGAAAATGAAAAGTTAACGCAAAGCAGAAATAATTCATCCATTCATAACTCATGATTAGTACCAAGAAAATTAACCACTGATCATTGACCATTAAATTCGTAATTAGCGTCAAGGAGATTAACTATTAAAAAGTAGGATCAGGCTATTGATTTCTGCTGACTATTCTATTATCGAATACCAATTTAGGCTTGTATATTATAGATGAGTAACAATGTACTATATAAAAAAATTGGGGAGAGAATGTAAGGAGTTTAAATAAAAAAAGTGAGTCACGAAGCTACGACCTGACGCCCTTGCTGTTTTCCAACCCTGGGGGATTACAAGGAGCAATCGTACTCACAGGTACAAAGGTAAGGGAATAAATTTGAAGTGCAAATTCTTAGCTAAGAATTTGATTGTGAGTGTGTTGGTAGCAATAAAAAAGGGAGATTTTTGAGATATGAAAAAAAGCACGACAGTATCGCACCGCTACGACCTGATGCCCTTGCTGCCTTCCGACCCTGGGGGGGTTACAGGGAGCTGGTCGTACCGTCATGCAAAAGCAAAAGTAGGGCAAAGATTTTAATAGTCAAAATTTTCGTATAAAAAAGGCATATTTTGTACCTTTGCCCTCCCAAAATCATAACTATTCATCAGTTGATGCGTTTTTGGAGTAGGTTTTTTTGCCAAAGAAGTCTCCTCGACTTCAAAAAATAAAACACAACAATGAAAAAACAACTATTTATTCTTTTAGCACTTGTAGTAGCAGTGGCAGGTATTTTTGCCTTTACTACCTCTAACTCTAGCGTTGGATCCAAGACGGTAGATGGTCCAAAATTTAAGTGGGATAAAAAGGTTCACAATTTTGGTAAGATTAAGCAGGGAGTACCCGTAGAGACTTCTTTTGAATTTACTAACTCAGGTACTGCTCCTTTGATTATTACCAATGTGGGTACCTCTTGTGGCTGTACAGTACCTAAGTACCCCAAAGAGCCGGTAATGCCTGGACAAACCAAAAAAATTGAAGTAAAATACAATGCTGCGGCTATGGGTAATTTTAGCAAAACAATTACCATTACTTCTAACGCTGAAAACCCTACTACGGTATTGTTTATCAAGGGCGAAGTAGTGAAAAAGAATGACGTGAAATAAGTATTTTATTAAAGAGATATAGAAGCCTGTTTCTGCAAAGAGATAGGCTTTTTTCGCTTAAGCTGTAATGGTATTATTGTCCTCTTGTCGCGAAATGGCATTCCCTTCAATCGTTTTAAACCATAGCTGTATTTTATTGAGCCAAAACGCGGCAATTAAGGCATTGACCCCTAACCCAATAGCAATGGGTAAAAACCATTGAGAATGGCCATAGACTAAAAATAGGATGGTTCCCGATACAATGACCAATCGGATGAGTTCGATAGGTACGGCCCATTTGTGGCGCTCAAATAAATAACCTGGAGTTAAAATAGAGAAAAGCGTGAGTGCTACTCCTATTCCTTTAAGCATCCAACTCATTTTTTCGGCATTGAACATAAAATAGGCGGTTCCGCCTAGGGTTACCAAATATTGAAACAACACATACCAATTGACTACTGCTGGAGTTTTTGTGTCAAATTTAGTGTATGAGTCACGACTTACCTCAGGAGCATACTGCATGCCTCCCATACTTTCAGGGCGCCAGCCTGGTTTATAAAATAATACTTTGAGTTTATTCAAAAATCCCGGGGTTTGTTTGAGTTGTTTCCCAATAATCTGAAAATGGGTAAAATGTACCCATACCGGGTTCCAGGTATTTACTGGATTGGTAATGCCGTATACAGGGCGCTCCTCTTCTCGCTGAAAAGTGCCAAACATACGATCCCAAATAATGAAAACCCCCGCGTGGTTTTTATCAATGTATTTAGGATTACGCCCGTGGTGTACCCGATGGTGGGAGGGAGTATTCATAAACCATTCTAAAAAGCCCATGCGATCGATGTATTCAGTATGAATCCAAAATTGATACAGTAAATTGATGCCTGCTACAAATACCACTGCGGTGGGATCAAAGCCAAGAAGAGCCAATGGCCAAAAGAAAAATGAGGTAAAAAAGATTTGAAACCAACTTTGGCGCAAGGCCACCGATAGATTGTACTCTTCGCTTTGATGATGTACCTGGTGTCCGCTCCAAAATAGATTGATCTCGTGGCTCATACGATGTGCCCAGTAATAGCATAAGTCCCACGCAAAGAATAATATAATGTAGGCGAGTGTGGTATTTTCGATCTTGAAAATGGCTAAGTTCTCATAAATGAAAGCATAAGCGGCAATTGTAACCACTTGAAAAAATACCTTCACTACTTGTTGCCCTATGCCGCAGCTTAGGTTTGTAATAGCATCATTGAGGCGGTAATGCTTCGTTTTTTGAAATTGTTCAAATATAAGTTCTATTCCCATCAATAAGAGATACATCGGAATAGCCAGTACCACAGGGTCAAAATTCATAAATATTACTTTTTTACTAAAAAATTGGGCTTATTGGCAAAAATATGGAAAATGACAGTGGATTCAAATTTTCCATTAGAAAGGTGTACTTAACTGAATAATTAAAATTATCAAATTGTTATGAGGTGTTATCTATAGGTTAAGTGCAATTGTGGATAAGTTAAAGTTATCCACATATCCACATTTCTTATTGTGGATAAGTCTGTTGATAACTCATAGTGCTCAATTTTTTAGCCTTTCCTACTGCCTTTTAGTAAGTATATCTCACTAATTTTCATTAGATTATTTTGTGGATAAGTAATAGTACTTATAAATATTTATTTACTTCCTCTGCTCGACTTACTTATTGAGCAAGTGAAAAAAAGAGAATTTGTACTTAACATAATTTATTTATATTTATATAGTACAACACTAAATGTTTTTATAAGCTCTTGATTGCTCAATGTTTTGGTTTAGGTGGCTACTATTTTTGCGAAATATTTTTTGCTGCATATGCTACAAAATTTCAAACATTGATGAATGGTCAGATGTTAAGTGCTTAATAACTTTCAACTCAATCAATTTGCCTCTATATTTATCGCATTAATAAGAAACTATCTATTATTATGTATAATACTTTATTATTTATCCACTCTTGGATTCGTTGGATTATCTTGGTGATGGCAGTAATTGTGATTTTTAAATCACTGACTGGCTGGCTTGGGAAAAAAGGTTATACCAAGGGTGACAATGCCCTATCGGCTTCGTTTGTGGGGTTTATGCATTTGCAATTATTGTTGGGTTTGATCCTCTATTTTGTAAGCCCTTATGCTATGAAGGCGATTCAGAGTATGGGTATGAGTGCGGTCATGAAAAACCCAGTAAATCGTTTTTGGGCGATAGAACACATCACATTGATGATTTTTGCAGTTGTTTTGGCTCAGGTTGGACGTTCCAGGGCTAAAAAAATGAGCGATACAGTACGCAAGCACAAGACTAGTTTTATCTTCTTTACGATTGCCATCATATTGATTTTAGCGAGTGTTTTAACACTCTACATGAAGATCAACCCTAATTTGAATTGGTTCCGTATGTAAAATATTATCTAACCCTCCTTTTTAATGCAAGTTAAGGAGGGTTAGATTTTCCCCTTCTTTAATATAAATTGAGTCAAGGCACTCTCTTCTTTTCCCAATTCATGAATGATTTGATAATGGTTCAAGTCATTGATACCCAAGTAGCTAATCGATTGATTTTCCTGATTTTTTTTATACAGATTGAGCGACTGTTTAACAAATAATTCCGTTTCGCCCAGTCCTACGCTCAAAAGAAATGGACATTGAACCACTGACAAATCCTGATAGATAGGGCTATAAGTAGCTACAGTGGCATCATCTAATTGTAAGACTTCATTGAGATAACTCTGCTGAATGGGTTTAAGGTCAAATAACCCGCTAATACTACAAATAGCCGCGATATGAGGTCTTAGTGCAGGATTTAATAAGTATGCCATCAAAGCTAAATGCCCTCCTGCTGAGTGTCCACTGAGCGTGATAGCACTTGCATTACCCTGGTATGTTTTAGCTTGGGTTTTTACCCAATTGACTGCCAAGGTGATATCTTGAACCAGCTCTGCCAGGTCTACTTCTGGAATAAGCCGGTAATTGATCACAAATACCGAGAAGTTATGTTGGACAAAAGGTTCTGCAACAAAACTATAACTGCTTTTGTCTAGTGCTCGCCAATACCCCCCGTGGATAAAGATTAATACGGGTGAGTTAGGAATCTTGGAAGGAAATATGTCAATGGTTTGTAAAGGATTGGCGCCATAAGCTACATTGAGGTGACAATGGTATTGTTCTTTTACCCTTTGGCTTTCTGAATGATTATAGTTGATAAATGTTTGAAAGTCAGGGTGACGAGCACGTAAGTTTAGATGATAATCAATATTATTCATAAGAGGCTTAACGTGTTGTAATTGGTCAGGAATTATAAGAATGCTTTAATAAAGGGGAGAAGAAGCTTCTCCATTTGGCTTTTGGAAGCTATAAAACTAACTATTGAATCATTTGACGTTATGAATATTCTTTTTTGAATATATGTTGTTTTACAAAGTAATTACTGTAATGTGTTGATTAACAGTGTTTTATAACTCAGAATTAGCACTGAGTTTATATTATATATTGTAGAGGTAAACTCAAAAAACCAGATATAACTTTCTATTTGATATTTTTTATATTCTCCTGTGAGAAATAAACTTCTTGATATTGAAAATCCTGCCCTTCAATATTAGCCAAGTGTTCTAATTTCTTTTTCTGCTTGAGATGATGGCGGTTGTGCATCTCTATTTGTTGATACCATTCCGCAGCCGTGAGCATTCCGAAAAAGACATGTTTGTTTTTATAAATACCATCATCTTGCGTAACAGCTTCTGCTAATTCTTTAAGCTTTGGTAAAAGATCTTGCCATTGTTGTTTTGCCTCTTCTCGTGTTTTAGCTTCGGGTGCCCCTTTGGTCCATTCTTTAGGTTGTTTAATTTCTTTATCAGGAAATGCGTTTCTTTGGTATAACCCTATACCCACTGGAGTTTTTTCTCCTTCGGTACTTCCTTTTCGCTGGCGTAGGCAATTGTTGGCACTGTACATAAAAAAAGTAGAAGCGGTATACATGTGTTGAAACATTTGAGCGAGTGACCAGGTCTCTTCATCGTTTTTATACTGAAATTGCTCTTCAGTGTAATTTTCCAATTCTTGGGTAAAATATCCGATAAGCTCTTTTAACTTACCATAAACAAAAGTAGGGGAGATAGCCATTGTATATTGTAAATAATTGGGTTTTTATTAAGTGATTGATTTTCAGTATTTAAGGTGTTTTTCTACAAAAAATCACGCTTTTTTTAACTAAAAAAATGTATCTCTGATTAATTGTATTTTTTTAATATGTATATTCTAATATCGATGAAAATCGATTGTGAAATAGCACAAAAACGTAAAAGGTTACTTTGATATAAGCGATTTCCTGGCGATAATTGAATGCATCCTGTACACAGTACTTAATTATAGCATTCTAAAAACTTAGTTTTTGTGGTAATTTTCGAGGTGTTTTGCCATTTCCTGCTGAAGTTTACGAGCGGACTCTTTTGGGCTTTCCGAAAAAATAATTCCTCTTGAAGAGTTAACTAGTAAGCCCACTTGGTTGTTCATACCATACTTGGAAACCTCCTGCAAACTACCACCTTGAGCACCTACTCCTGGAACCAGTAAAAAATGATTGGGTGCTAGGGTTCGAATCTTCTGAAGCATGTCGGCTTGGGTAGCGCCTACTACATACATCATGTTTTGGTCGGTGGCCCACTCTTGCGAAGTTTTGAGCACTTGCTCGAACAAACGGGTGTTGTTTTCATCTACATTCAAAAACTGAAAATCTGCACTGCTTGGATTAGAAGTAAGCGCTAATAAGATGACCCACTTATTGGGATACTCCAGAAAGGGACTTACCGAATCTTGTCCCATGTAAGGCGCTACTGTGATAGAGTCAAAGTCTAAAGTCTTAAAGAAAGCTTTGGCGTATTGGTGTACCGTGTTACCAATATCTCCTCGTTTGGCATCGGCAATGGTGTATATATTATCAGGCATATATTCTAAAGTTTTTGCCATTGTTTCCCAACCAGCAGCCCCAGTACTTTCGTAAAATGCAGTATTTATTTTGTAGGCGACACAAAGGTCAGCGGTTTGGTCAATGATGAATTTATTAAAGGCAAGTACGGGATCAGTCTCGGAATGAAATCGGGTAGGTATTTTTTCCTGGTCTGAATCAAGCCCCACACAGAGATAAGATTGCTTGGTGAGAATTTGTTGGTAGAGTGCGTCTTTTGTCATCGATGAAAGAAATTTATATTGAGGATCAAAGTTAGTAAGCAGGTGTTAGAAACAAAAAAGCCCAATAAAAAAGGGGAGAAGTAAATCGCTTACTTTCTCCCCTTATGACAAAAATATTTTGTAATGTTTTATCTCAAATCAGTTACCTCAACATCAGGGTACTTCTTGGGATTAAACTGAAAAAACTTTTTGGATAGTCCATTTTTATGCTCAATAAACTTCAAAACTGAATAGACATAACGGTTCCCACTTTTCTCAAAAGTCTCCCAACCCATAATGGTATTATTGATTTTCTTGACCCTGATTTTCAGTTTAATCAATTGGTACTTTTTACGATCTTGGGGTACCATTTCAATGGTATGAAAGGCTCCTTTGCTCTCTGCGGGTAACAAACGATATTTGAAACCTTCCTCATAAATAGAGTAGATTTTGTTAGGAGTAATACCTTCGTCTGGCTCATAATCAGTAATATTTACCTCATTGGTTTCCTTCAGATAGGTCCATTGAGTTATCCCGTCTGTCATTACTTCCTGACCTCCGGCCTTCATATGGAACATCTTTTTCGCTACAGTAATACTACCGCGAAAATTATCGGTGACTCCTCCCGCACTTTTTAGAGAATATTTGAATGAAGCTCCAAAGGCTTTCATGTTGTTGTACTTATTTTTTACCGCATCTAAAACTTTTTTGGCTTGGGCATCTTGTTGTGCCTGTAAGTTAGAAAAGGTAAATAACCCTAATGCCAATAAGAATATTGTATTTCTAAATTTCATGATAATTGGAATTATTTGGTGTTTGGTCTTTTTACTTATGTTTTGGTTAGACCAATGATTCTATATTTCGTTTAATTGGTCAGCAATAAAACTTTGATATTGCTAACTCTAGTATGTATTTCTTGTTAAAAATTACCCGTTTTTACTAATCTCGTCGAGTAAACGCTCGAGGCTGTATTCATCAGGAATGAGGACTTCACGTGCCTTGCTTCCTTCAAATGGTCCTACAATGCCAGCTGCTTCAAGTTGATCAATCAAACGACCTGCTCGATTATAACCCAGCTTCAAACGTCTTTGCAGGAGCGAGGTACTTCCTTGTTGATGCATCACAATAATACGAGCAGCCTCGTCAAATAGTTCATCACGATCGGCTACGGTACCGCCAGTGCTGCCTCCACCTTTGCTTTCTTCTCCCAGGAATTCGGGTAGTTGATAAGCCATTGGGTATCCTTGTTGCTCTCCAATAAAGGTACAGATGCGTTCTACTTCGGGTGTATCTAAGAAAGCCCCCTGCAAACGAATCGTTTCGGCACCAATAGAGAATAGCATATCACCCATACCTACCAATTGCTCTGCTCCACCTGCATCCAAAATAGTACGAGAGTCAATTTTAGAAGTTACCTTAAATGATAAACGAGCGGGGAAGTTGGCCTTGATTACCCCAGTAATTACGTTTACCGAAGGACGCTGGGTGGCTACGACCAAGTGAATACCAATGGCTCGGGCCAGCTGAGCCAAACGAGCAATGGGCTGTTCTACCTCTTTTCCAGCGGTCATCATCAAGTCTGCTAACTCGTCAATTACCAATACGATGTAAGGCATAAACTTATGGCCTTTCTTTGGATTGAGCTTACGTTGGGTGAACTTCTGATTGTATTCTTTGATGTTTCTACACAAAGCATCTTTAAGCAGATTGTAGCGATTGTCCATCTCCAGACAAAGCGAATTCAAGGTATGAATTACTTTTTGGTTATCAGTAATGATCGCTTCTTCGGCATCTGGTAAAGTAGCCAGGAAGTGTTTTTCAATCGCATTAAAAAGGGTTAATTCTACCTTCTTGGGGTCAATCAACACAAACTTTAATTCGGCTGGGTGCTTCTTATAAATCAGTGTAGCCAGGAATACATTCAATCCAACCGATTTACCCTGACCAGTAGCTCCTGCCATTAGTACGTGAGGCATCTTAGCCAAGTCAGCCAAGAATACTTTGTTCTCAATTGTTTTACCTAGTACAATAGGCAAACTTGCCTTGGTATTTATAAAAGCATCATCTTCCATGATAGAGCGCATGGTTACGATCTCACGCTTTTTATTTGGTACCTCAATACCAATGGTTCCTTTTCCAGGAATCGGAGCGATGATACGAATACCTAAGGCAGCCAAACTCAAGGCAATGTCGTCTTCTAAGTTTTTAATTTTAGAAATACGAACTCCTGCTTCTGGAATAATTTCATACAAAGTTACAGTAGGACCAATGGTGGCTTTGATCTGCGAAATGCCAATGCCGTAGTTACTCAACGTGTCTACAATACGGTCTTTGTTAGCCTCCAATTCTTCGGGAGTTACCTGACGTTTGCTTTCGGGCGAAGTGTTGAGCAAGTCAATGGTTGGGAATTTATAAGTGCTTAAGTCCAATGTCGGATCATACGCTTCCAGCTTTTTCTCTTCTCTTATTTCCCGGTTCGTCTCAGCCTCTTCTTTGAAATTAATATCCTTTTGGATGGCTTTCTCAAAGAACGGATTCACCTTTTCACTTACCTTATCCAATGATGGGGGAGGCACATCACTACCAGGAGTTACTGGTGCCGATTCATCCGTAAGCTCCAAGTTTAACTTACCTGTTTTCCTTTTAGATAGTTTCTCGGTATTGCGACGAGTCCGCTTAGGTGATATCTCCTTGGGCATTTCCAATGGAGTCTCAATGGTTGGGTTTTTAAACGGAGGCATATCCGGGATAAGGTCATCCGTAGTATTGAGTTTTGATACTGTTTCCTCGGTAGGTCTTTCGGTAGGAATCTTCGTTTTGCGAGTTTTGAGTTTGGACAAACGATCGCGACGGGCCGCTACTTTGTCATCATTTTCATCAATAATTTTGGTGGTTTCCAATGGATTAGGTTTCCCTTCTTTATCATCGGTTACTTCCAGAATAATACCTTCATCTGCCATTAAATCATCCTCAGTAAACTCATCCTCCTCAATGGTAAATTTGTCTTTGATCTTTTTGTCTACGCTTACATACTTTACACTTTTGGCGGCTTTTGAAATGGTTTTAATCATTCCAGTATTTTTGGATACATATTTTTTATACTCCTCAGGAGTGAAGGTATACACCACAAAAACTACCAATGCAGCGAAAGTAATTAACACTGAAAAGAACGAACCAGTCAAAGGGATGAGTACCCCACGGCCAATTAAGTAACCCCAGCCACCACTGATAAAAGTGCTCTCATCTCCCAAAGCAATGAGGGTACTGGTCCAGATAAGGAAAAAGGCCGATACCTTAGCCATGCGTGAGAGGCGAATCAACGTTACATTATTGAGAAATCGCCAACCTAGTACAAAAGATACTACCACCAATATATAAGCAGCTAAACCAAAGCCTTTGAACACAAAGGTATGTGCCAAAATAGCCCCAGTGAGACCCAACCAGTTTTGAACCTCTTTGCCTGCTTCTTTGAGATTATTATTCCAGAATGCTTCTACCAGACTTTGATCGGCTTTGCCTGTACCTCCTAAGAAATAAGAAGTAAAGGCTCCAAACATTGCCATGGCCATGAGGAGGAAAAACATACCCAGGGTAAAACGCACTTTTTTGTTTTTGAGCAAAAGGCGTATGATTTGGATAAATTCGTTTTGACTTAACGCCTTCCCTGAATCATTTTTCTTCTTATAGGTATTTTCGCGGATTGTCTTTGCCATATTATATGCAAATTAAGTTGTACAAAAGCCCAGCGATTTTGGCGTGACTTACCCTCATTGATTGAGGAGGAAAGATTAAAATTATTCGCTGGCTACCAAGGTTTCAGGACGCTTAGTAGATTGCATTTTGATTAATGCTTTTTTAATGTTTTTGATTAATGCGGGGCCCTCATAAATAAAACCAGAATAAATCTGAACCAATGAGGCTCCAGCTTCCAGTTTCTCAATAGCATCGGCAGGGGAGGCTATACCACCCACTCCAATGATCGGGAAAGCACCGTTAGATTTTTGATGTATGTATTTAATTACTTCGGTGGATCTTTTCTTAAGAGGTTGTCCACTCAAACCTCCTGCACCAATGCTCTCTACCTGTTCATCAGAAGCCTGCAAGCCTCCTCTATCTATAGTAGTATTGGTCGCTATGAGTCCGTCGGTTTTGGTCTCAATTACTACCTCAATTACTTCGTCTAATTGTTCGTTGGTAAGATCAGGTGCAATCTTTAATAATATAGGTTTAGGTTTTTCTTTTTGTTGGTTTTTGGTATGTAAAGTACGTAACAACTTGGTCAATGGCTCCTTGTCTTGGAGTGCTCTGAGATTAGGGGTATTGGGAGAGCTCACATTGACTACAAAGTAGTCTACATAATCATACAATTGGTCAAAGCATTTTTCATAGTCACTGATGGCTTCTTCATTGGGGGTAACTTTGTTCTTACCAATATTACCACCTACAATAATGTTTGCCGGACGTTTCTTCAAGTGTTCAATAGCAGTCGTAACACCATCATTGTTGAACCCCATTCGGTTGATAATTGCCTGATCCTTTTTAAGGCGAAATAAGCGTGGCTTGGGATTGCCTGCCTGGGCTTTGGGAGTAAGGGTTCCTATTTCAATAAAACCAAAACCAAAGCTCGCCATCTCAGGAATAAGCACCGCGTTTTTGTCAAAACCAGCGGCTAGTCCGATAGGATTTTTAAAAGTGAGTCCAAACAACTCTCTTTCTAAAGAGGGATTGTTATAGGCATAACGACTCTTTAGCAAGTGAGAAATTCCCGGGATTTTAAACGCCCACTTAATCATTTTGAAAGTGGAGTGATGCACACTTTCGGCATCGAATCGGAAAAGAATGGGTCGGACAAGTTGTTTATACAAATCTTAAGTGAGTTTTGATGGTTCTACAAAAGTAATGGTTTTTTATCACTTCTTGAATAACAGTTTCTCCAGATTATTCAAATCAGCTTTTAATTTAGAAAAAGCATATTTATCACGATCATTGATCGCCACTTCCAAGGCTTTTTTAATGCTTACATGATAGTGTTCTATCTTGGCAGCATTTTTTTCTTCCGAGTTGTCTTCTTCTACTTTTTGCTTGACTGGCTTACTGGCTTGCTCTGTTTTTCCTTCCTCTATTTCAGTAGCCCTTTTGTAGATATCTTCTACATCCAGAATAGGCACCTCATCAGAGTCTTTGGCTACTTCTCCCAGCTTTTGTACATGACTCTTATTTACCTTGACTTTGCCTTTGAGAATATCTTGCTTAAGTTCTGGATTGGAGCGACCAATGATGTCCATTCCCTCGGCAAACTTAGCATCACGACGAATGGTTTTTTCGTCTACGTTGTATTCTTTGGCAATGCGTTTGGCGGTAGACTCCTTAGACTTGGCTTTGCTACTTGTTTGTTGTAAGTCGGTGCGTTGTCCCTGGGCTTTCTCTGAATTGTAACGAGACCCTCGCAAAAATGCTTGTTGTTCTTTGGTAAGGTTTCGTCTACCCAGCTGGTTATTGATCATCCAGTTTCTGGCTTCAAACCTGGTCTGAAAATACACCATGTGAATCTTAAAATCCACATTGTATTGGGTACAAATCCTGTGGCGGTTGTGTCCATCGATGAGTACATGTTTACCTGCCAGTTCATCGTCTGCATCCTGAGGTACTTGCCATACTACCAATGGTTCCCGACATCCCTCGTCGGCAATGTTTTGAGCCAGCTGATTAAATTCATCTTCTTTGAGAGGAGGAATCAAATCACGAAACTCAGGCTCAATATGTATTTGAGCCTTTATTTGGGTTTCACTTTTTTCTTTTTGTTTAACAGCGCCGCTCAAGATCGCAGCCAGTTTATCTCGTTTAGCCATTCACTATCTCCTTTGCCAGATTTAAATAATCGTGTGCCGCTGCACATTCTTTATCATACGAAAAAATATCCATTCGGTGAGTAGAAGATTCTACTATAGCTACATTTTGACGAATCACTGTTTGGAAAGCAGCATCCCCATATTCGGTCTGTACTTTTTCTACAATGGTTCGACTCACCACAGTACGATTTACTTGGGTAAGTAACAACCCCATAAGCCCCAAGGCTGGGTTGAGGTTTTGACGCAATTCCTCGATCAATTCAATGATGGTATCCAACCCTTTGATAGCAAGGTATTGGGACTGTACCACGATCAATACTTCGTTGGCTGCAATCATTGCGTTAGCTGTAAGAATACCAAGGGAAGGAGGGCAGTCAATCAAAATGTAGTCATAGTTTTTAGCTACCGTACCCAAGGCATTACGTAGTTTGAAATAGCCATTTACTTCGGTAATCAATTTTACTTCAGCACCTGAGAGATCAAGATCGGCAGGTACCAAGTGTAATGTTTTGGCTACTTGCTCAATGGGTAATCGCTCTCCTTCAACCAATGCGTGGTAAATATTTTTAGGAGGTTCTTCCACTCCAACCGATTGCGATAAGTTAGCCTGAGGGTCCGTGTCTACAATCAATACCTTTTTTTTAAGTAACGAAAGTGCCTTACCGAGATTGAGGGTTGTGGTGGTTTTTCCTACGCCTCCCTTGTGATTTACAACAGCAATTATTCGTGGTTTCATTGAATCGTTGTCTAAGTTGTTGTTTTTATGACGAATAATAATTTAGGCATAAATTTACTACTTATAAAATATTTGCTCAAATAAAGGGGGCGTTTTTGGTGTTAGCCTTTGTCTTAGCTTCTCTTTTTTTAGGTCTTTTTTGCTGCCTTTTTCTATCTTTTGTCTGTGATTTACTTCTGGACAAAAAGTCCAAAAGTACCTAAAAAGTTTGCCCTTCAAGTTGGACCCATTGAGTACTTACTTCCCACACCTTGTTTGCATACTCTAGGTTTTGCGCATCATTATTTGGACGCTTTTGCTTCTTCTTTGCGAAGTATTTCCCTGTAACATTGGCTACCTCAGGCGAGGAGGCCAGATATATAGAAGTTTCGGCTCCAGAGTCAGCATTGATCATAAAAGGCTTGGCCATTAAAAACATCAAGTTCATAAATCCCGACAGATTACTAGAGAAGTTAGTCTTTACTATTCCGGGGTGTAATGCATTGGTAGTGATGTTGGTACCCTCTAACCGTTGGGCCAATGCAAGCGTAAAATGGATGTTCAATAACTTGGACAGGGAATAAGCATTCATGGGAGTATAACCCTTTTCGATGTTTATATTCTCTATATCAAAGTTGATAAAACGGTGCGCTTCTGAAGATACATTGACCACCCTGGCCGCTTTACTATTTAACAAGGAAGGCTTCAATAAATTGGTGAGCATGAAGTAGCCAAGGTGATTGACTGCTACTGTTTTTTCTATGCCTTCTTGGGTCACCTCACGAGTTTTGGAAGCACTGATAAATCCAGCGTTATTAATGAGCACATCTATAGTAGGGTAGTGTTGGACGAGCTGTTGAGCTATAGTTTTTATTTGAACCTGTTCGGCAAAGTCACAGAGAAATATCTCAATGTTAGTGTTGCCACTTTGTTGAATAATTTCTTCCCGAGCTTTTTCCGCCTTTTGTTGGTTGCGGCAAACCATGACAATGGTAGCGCCCATTTTGGCTATTTCTATAGTAGTAGATTTGCCAATACCTGCATTGGCTCCAGTAATGATGCATACTTTTTCTTTCATGTTTTAGAGAAGGTTAAAGTGTTACTTGAAGTGATATT
Organism: Microscillaceae bacterium; assembly: GCA_003483885.1. GTDB lineage: Bacteria > Bacteroidota > Bacteroidia > Cytophagales > Microscillaceae > Microscilla. Next base: position 28,636 of record DMXI01000336.1, on the reverse strand, counting down.
CTCTATTTACAAACACCACAACCTAGAGGGAGGTTTTTACTTTTGGACAAAATGTCCAGAGGTAAAAATACAAAACAACCTAGGTGTAGATGATTGAATGATTGCTTATATTGGTGTGACCATTACAATATTTGATAATTCATGCTTGAACACAAAACCAACAAGCTTTGGCAAGAATATGAAGACACTCCTAAGTTTTGGAAGGAGTACTTCCAACTGATCACAAAAGCTAGAAGGATTCAACAAAAGACAAAGCCAACAAAATACATTCAACCTCAACCGCAAGCCCCACCTAAGGTGAGCGTTGCTCGCCAACCTCAACCTTCACCCAAAAAAGATTATGCGACCTTGTTGGCTACTACCCTGACAAGTAGTAAGTTTTGGGTAGGTATATTTGTATTGAGTTTTGTAATTGCATTTCTGTTTCCCTGGAGAGATGGTTACAGTGAACCAAGCACTGAGGAAAAGTTAGAGATGAAAATAGAGGAGTTAAAATCTTCTGATCCTAAAAGTGTCACTCATCTTGATTTGTCTAGGTTAGATATAGAAGTATTGCCTTCTATAGTTTTTCAATTGACTAATTTACAAGAATTAGATTTGAGTAGTAATCAGCTAAAGTTTTTACCAGATTCTATTACACTGTTAAAGAAGCTGAGAAAGCTAGACCTGAGTGGCAACTCAGGGATGCGTTTGTCAAACTCACTCCCGAGGTTATCAAAATTACAGATCTTAGACTTGAGCGCTAATCGATATACTACCATTCCACCAGTAGTATTTCAGATGCAGCACTTAAAAGAACTCAAGTGTTCATTCAATAAACTGCAAGTGTTGTCTGATAGTGTTCAGTATTTAAATAACCTGGAAGTATTAAGTTTGTCCTCGAACCAATTGAATATTTTACCCAAGGCAATTGCTAACTTAACACAATTGCGAAGGCTTGAGTTGGGATATAATAAGTTATCCTCTTTACCTGATAATATCGGCCAATTAGATCAACTAAGGAAGCTTATCATTTGGGGAAATAAATTAGAAAAACTTCCTTTGTCTATTGGTAAACTTCAACAACTAGAACACTTAAATGCAAGCAATAATCTTCTCAAAGATTTGACTTATGACTTGGGCTATTTAGATAACCTCACATATTTGAACCTGGGGTATAATCAGTTTCAAAAGATTCCACCTGTATTGGTACTTATGAAAAACTTACGAACATTGAGTTTGGAGGGTAACTATTTGAGAGATTTACCCGATAGGCTTGGTAACTTGGTGCATGGTCAGAGAAAGTTTGGCCTATATTCATTAGGAGAGGATGCATACAAGGTATACTAATAAACTCAAACGTATAAGGTTGAAAACCTCTGGATATCCCAAAAATCTATTAACTTCCCTCACCTAAAACAATCACCAAATAAACAAATAACTATGGCTTTGATTAAGACAGTAAGAGGATTCACCCCCCGATATGGTAAGGATTGTTTCCTGGCTGAAAATGCTACCTTGGTAGGAAATATTGTGGCGGGAGATAATTGTACCTTTTGGTTTAACTGTGTAGTGCGAGGAGATGTAAGTGCAATTAGAATAGGTAACCAAGTAAACGTACAAGATGGGGCAATAGTGCATGCCACCTATCAACGTAGTGAAACTATTATTGGAAACAATGTATCTATTGCCCATAATGCAATAGTGCATGGCTGTACTATAGAAGACAATGTATTGATAGGGATGGGGGCAATTGTCATGGATGGAGCCATTATTAAGTCAGGTTCTATCATAGGAGCGGGCGCCATTGTATTACAAAATGCCGTGGTAGAGTCGGGGACAGTATGGGCAGGAAATCCCGCGAAGATGCTCAAAGAAGCTAAAGACCTCACCAGTGAGATTACCCGCATTGCTTCGGCTTATCCTAAGTACGCGAGTTGGTTTATGGACGAATCATCAGATAAGTAAAAAAACAAATATAGGGAGGGAGGGGCTTGTAGGGTGAGGACAAGCCCCACAGTTTTTAGAAGGAAAATAAGAGTCCAGTGACAATGCCCCAATTGGGTAAGTTGTAGGAATTGCGAACCCCAATATAAGCGGTGTTGCGACGGTTGTTGTGTTGATTGAAAAAGTGAAACTTGAGACCTGCTTCATAACTACCTTGAGGAATCTGGAGAAAATCAGCTGCCTCGTTATTATAGTTTCCTCCAAAGTTTCGGTTAAATTCAAATAATAATGGCGAGAAGTAAAAAGCTAACTTTTGGTTGTTACTAAGGTCAAAATGAATGTTAATACTCTCGGGGATAGCAATGCCTAATGCACTGCCAAAGATCAACCCTACAATTAAAAATTCTGCATCATCAAGTGCAGCTCCCAAAGCCGCGAGGTTGGCTCCAAAGTAAGGACCTAAATAAAGCCCAGGAAATGTTTTAAAATAGACGTATCTATCACCTTGATTGAGGAGGGGCAACCCCACACTGATTTGCCAACTGAGGCTGATGGCTTCTGCGATGTATAACTCTGCATTGATTCCTAAACTGATAAAACTATTGGTTTGATGGGTATACAAGTTTTCTAAACTACCAGAAAGATAGAAGTCTTCAGCGGGTTGATAGATGATATCGTTTTGTTGGGCTTTTGTTACAAAAGATAAACAGCAAAGTAAGATCACCAATGTGATAGATAAAGTTTGATTGATGTGCATGATCATTTTGTTTTTCCTCAATACGTATACAGGGTAAAATGTATCTCATAGGGTAGAGGGAAATACTTGTGGACAAAATGTCCAAAAGAGGATTATAAAAAAAGCAATTACCCTTTTGAGAGTGATTGCTTTTTTTGTGCTGAATATCTCCATCATTTTCTAAAACGCAGCGCCAATTCTTTTAATGATTTGAGAGTTTACCAATGCATAGAGAATTTGTGGTTTCATAGTGCGCCAATTGTTAATCTCTAATGAACCTCCAAAATTGATATAAGAATCTATATTGTATTGTTGCCATTCTTCCATGATAAAGTCGCGAAAATTAATGGCGGCAATCCAACCTTCTTCTACATCTTCAAACCACTCTTCATAATAACAATCATCTGATCCATGAAAGTTGAGCACATTTTCTCCAACCAATACAAACTGGTTAATCCCGTGTCCTGTCAGGTTATCAATCACACAACGTTTAAAATGCATGATATCGTTGTGTAAAGTATCATTCCATTCTCCAAACAATTCAATGATTGCAAAGCGTAATTTATAATCAGTGAAAAGTATTTTTACATACAAGGTTTCAGAGCCAATCCAATCCCATAATGGGTGTATATAATACCCATAGATGTCGTTGGTGTACTCCATATTATATTGCCTTCCATAGAAAGGAGAGTAGATGTCATTACAAGCCTGGTATACTCCTTCCCAATTATAAAAAGGTTCTATTGTGTGCATATTTGTTTTCTCTGGTAAGTGTTGAGGTGGCTTTCTGGTTGCCCCTTTTAATTATAAAAATACGAAATAATCAGGGGTTTACAAACCCCCGATAATGGGGCAATCTCGTAATAACTAAAAACAAAAAGAGCGACCCAAATGGTTAGAATTGAGTCGCTCTTTTGATGTATAAAATAATGTTTCTAATTATCGAAAATTCCAAAACCAAAACCAGCAGTTATATTTTGATATTGTTGAGTTCCTTGAGAATAGTCTACAAACAAACTGAAGATCCCTACCTTGAGGCGCATCCCTACATTAAAACTTACTTGACCAAAAGAACGGCTAATACTAAATGGGTCTGTAATTTCTCTAACTACTTGTTGACCAAACGTACTACTATTGGTGTCAGTATCTTCAATTGTTACTGGATAAGTACCCAATATAGCAAAACTACTATTGGATGATTCTACCCGAGCACCTCCATAAAAAGTAAGCAAGGGAAACTTGCGGGAAAACAACAGACCAAAATAAAAAGAGTTGGCCTTGAGTTCTAAATCCTGATTATTATAAGCACTTAAATCTGGAGAGGTAGAGGTACCTTCAATTACCAAATTGGCATCAGTAGGTGCCAGGCTGGAATTGAGATTTATCTTCGTACGTGTATATCCCATAGCTACGGCAAACTTGATGGGCCAGAGGTTAAAGCCAGGAATCCATTGTTGAAAATCGTGTTTAATGCCTACTCCCCAGATACCAGCTCTAAATCGATTATCATCTGACTCAATGGCACCTTCATCAGTCTCAATAGGAATTGCCGGTAAAAAACGTACCGAAAGCTCAGTACCTTTGGGTAACCCTAGGTTAAACTGAATGAGCGGGACCGGAAGGATGTTTAACCCAAAGCCATCGGGTAAGGTAAGAGAGGCACTAGCGCCCGTAGTATTATTTACTCCTTCTGGAAAATACTGCACAGGTACTCCCTTGTTAGCACTAAACAAACTTGCAGTAACAGAATTGTTTGGATCTATCACTACGCGATCGCTCAACCCCAAACTGTTTAGATCAATTGTTTGATCTACATTGGGCACCAAGGAGGCTGAAGCTAAAATACGAATATCAAATTTCCAGGGACGTAAAGGTTCAGCAGTATTATACCAACCATTGTTTAATGAAGTGCCAAAGGCCTTGCCAAATGGAGTATAATAGGCTTCCATCAATTTGGTGAAATCTGCTTGAGCAATATTGACTATCTTTGTTACATCGGATTGGGCAACAGAGGGAATACTGATACAAAGTCCCAGACAGAAGGTAATGTACAGGGGTATTTTTTTGATAAGATAAGAAGAGATACAGGTTTTCATATACTTCTTTGTTTAGGTAGTGATATCTATATTGTTAGGTATTGATTAACTCAAGGTACGTAGGTTTGCAATAAATGGATATCAGATAAAGGAGGGCTGGTTGAAGAAAGGCAGTGATTACTTGTTAAAATGATCTAATACTTTCCTTACGTTTCCAAACTGTTTTAATAGTTTTTCGGCTTCCTGATATTCTATATCTAAAGCTTCCATGACCATATAAGTACCACGTTCTACCAGTTTGGTATTAGAGAGTTGCATATCCACCATTTTGTTTCCTTTGACTCTCCCCAGTTGGATCATTACCGAAGTAGAGATCATATTTAATACCAGTTTTTGTGCGGTCCCTGCTTTCATACGAGTACTTCCCGTTACAAACTCTGGCCCTACAATTACTTCAATCGGAAACTCTACTGCTTTAGCCAATGCGGTTTTTTCATTGCAAGTAATACATCCAGTCAACAACCCTTGTTTGCGCGCCTCACTCACTCCACCAATCACATAAGGTGTACGCCCAGAAGCTGCAATTCCGATGACGACATCTTGGGTGGTGATGTTATACGCTTGTAAATCTTTCCAGGCTTGTGTGGCATCATCTTCGGCAAACTCTACCGCTTTTCTAATGGCACCATCGCCTCCAGCAATAAGCCCAATGACCCAGTCATGGGGAACCCCAAAAGTAGGAGGGCATTCAGAAGCGTCCACAACTCCTAAACGACCACTAGTACCAGCCCCTATATAAAATAATCGGCCACCTTGTTGCATACGTTTTACGATTTCTATCACGAGTTGTTCTATCGTAGGTATACATTGGGCAATAGCTTGTGGAACAGTGTGATCTTCACGGTTGATATTCGTCAGTAATTCTTTTACCGACATCTGTTCCAGATGTTCATATTTAGAAGATGACTCAGTAACAGGCTTGATTGGTTTTTCCATATCAGCTAACGAATTATTGAAGTTGTTGTTGGTGAAATAGAGTAAGGCCCGCAATAGGGGTTTCGAGTATATTGCCAGCACGATGATTTTTGTCATTGGCTACCTGACGCAAAATATCACTAAAATAAAATGCTACCGAACCCACAAAGTGAACTGAGTGTGATTGGTTGTTGTCTAATCTGGTTACATAACGATCAAAGAAAATACTAAAACACTCATATACCATTCGGTAGATCACAGGTTGCTGACGATAATCAAACAGGAACTTAGTAAACCCTGCCAGATAACGGTTAGGGTAGGGTTGGTGATAAAGGTGCTCTAATAAATTTACCCGGTTGACTTGGGGATACCTTTTGGCAAATCGCCGCATCAACTCATCGGGCAACTCTTGGTGAATGTACGCAGTGACAAGAGACTTACCTAAATGATAGCCACTGCCTTCATCTCCCATAATATATCCCAGGTTCGTTTCACGACTCGTAGTTTTTACTCCATCATAAAGACAAGCATTAGAACCTGTGCCCAAAATACAAGCAATGCCAGGATCATGTCCACATAATGCCCGAGCAGCAGCCAACACATCATGATTGGCAAAAATGGTAGCTTCTGGAAATAAAGTGTGGAGGACTTCTTTGGTAATGGTATGGTTCTTATTAGTAGAGATACCCGCCCCATAAAAATGAATCTCTTTCGCGGGAGAAGATATTTTAGGCAATACCTGGGCCTGTACGCTTTTAATAAACTCCCCTGACTCGTAATTTGGATTAAACCCTAAACTTTGGGCTTGGGTTATTTTTTGATCATCAGCAATCAGACGCCAATCTGTCTTGGTAGACCCACTATCTGCAATTAATATCATATATTTAAACAATAAAAACGCAAGATAAAAATTAATAGAGGTAAGTAACCGTGATTGAAGGGAAATAGGAAAAAACTTATTCCGTCCTTTTTTCAAAATTGAAAAGAAAGGCAACTTTTTTGATATTTAAATTAATAAATAGGTATTTTCAAACTTATTGAATACTTAGCATTACTATAAGAGGATCATAAGACTTTAAGCAGATAGATACGCATGATAGAACAAGGTACATTAGAGCTTCCAAAAGATGGCTTATCAGGTTTACGTCAAAACTGGCGCTTAGACTTGTTTGCTGGATTCCTGGTGTTTATGTTGGCACTGCCTTTTTGTTTAAGTACTGCTTTTGCCAGTAACTTTCCTATTTGGTCAGGAATTATTTCAGCAGCAGTAGCGGGCTTCGTCGTTACTTTCTTAAGTGGCTCACCACTATCCATCAAAGGGCCAGCGACTGGGTTTGTAGCAATACTTGCCTTTGGTGTACAAACCCTGGGAAGCGGCTTTGCCATTACAGGATATCAGCATACATTGGTAGCCATTATTATGGCAGGCGCCATACAAATTATTTTAGGAGTACTCAGAATTGGTAATTGGCGAGGAATGATTCCTGATGCTTTGGTATTTGGCGTAATGGGAGGGGTTGGTTTGATGATTATCATTCGTCAGATTCACTTCTTGGTAGGAGTTACCCCTGAGTCAGTAGATTCATTGGGGTTTATTTTAGAAATACCCAACACCATAGATATTTTTAGAAGCAACCTCGTCAACAAAAATGCGGCATTTGTAGGGTTTGTGAGCTTGTTTTTTATGTTTGTGTTTTCCTCTATCAAATCGCCCAAAATATTGCCATCTGCTGTAGTAGTGTTACTCTTTGGGGTCATGATGACTTTCTATTTTGGATTTCATAAATCAGCGAATCAACTCCTGGTTGCACGGAGCAATTACTCGGTTGCCTTATTTGAATTGCCTAATTTCTCAAAGTTTTATATCTGGAAAAGCCTCGAGATCACCTTTATTATCTTAATCATTAGCACCCTGGAAACCGTGGTAAACGTAAAAACGATTGATGCGGTAGATTTGTATCGTCGTCGTTCCAGTTCTAATCGAGAGGTTATTGCCGTTGGTGTGGGTAATGTGATTAGTGGTTTTTTAGGAGGTTTGCCTATGATGGCTACAATGGATCGAAGCTCAAAAAATGTAAATAATGGAGCCAAGACGCGCTGGTCAAATTTCTTTCAAAGTCTATTTCTGGTAGTATTTGCGTTGATTACCTTTCCTTTGTTCAAGTTTATACCCAAACCTGCACTAGCCGCCATTGTGATTTATGCAGCGTATCGCCTCAACTCTCCCAAACTTATCAAAGACTTGAAACAAGTAGGCAATGAACAATTAATTATTTATGCTCTTTCATTGCTGGGTACCATTCTTTTAGGAGTATTGTGGGGAGTATTGGTAGGGGTATTAACCACCCTCATTGTATATCAATTGCTAGGAGCTACTCCATCGTCGTTGTTTCGGATTAAAGTAACTACTACCCAGAAAAAACGAAAGATAAGGGTTCATGTAGAAAATGCAGCATTGGCCTCCAATTACCCTAGCCTTAGAAAACACTTACGTGATATTCCCGAAGGACATTACCTGATTATTGACTTCTCAAAAGCCAAGGTGATTGACTATGGATTTATGGAGGACATCTACTTTTTTGCTTATACCTACAGTATCCAAAATGGAAAAATAGAATTGAATGGATTAGAACAACACCAAGCAGTTTCGTCTCATCCATTGGCCACCCGTAAACTGTTAAGGAAAAAAATTATAGATAAAAGCCGAAAGCTAAACTTAGGGCAACAAGGATCCTTGGATGAACGTCAGATAGATGTCCAAGGAGTAGCCGCAATCAATAATGCCCGTTTCAAACCAAACATTACTTTTGATGGAGTAAAACTCCAGGGGTTTCATTTTGCTCTAGGTTACGAAATCAAATACAGCGAAAACACCTTCGCTAAGTTTTTTGGGGTAACCCGGATTGAGTTCTCTGATATCTTTTTATCCAAGGGTATCCGTATGAGCGAGCAAAGCCATAAGATGTCGGTATTGATTGTATATGGAGTAGAAGCTTATGTACCAGACTTTACCCTGGGGCGAGAAAGTCTCCTAGCCAAACTTATCCAAAGTGTGGGCTATAGCGATATTGATTTTGATGAATATCCTGGGTTTTCTGAAGCTTATTTGCTTAAGGGGGAGAAAGAGTCAGAGATTAGAGAACTATTCAATGATGAGTTGATCACATTTTTGGAGAGAAATCAAGGCTTTAATATGGAAAGCCGCAATAACAATATCTTGATCTATAAAGACAAAGCCTTGATGAACCGCATAGAAATGGAAGATGCCATAGAATTTACCGAAAACTTTTTATCTATTATTTACAAGGCCAATCAGAAAGACAATGAAGTAGTGATATAGTAAAGTTATTGTACTTTACAGTTATTTAATTGTTTGATTTAGTTACTAATATACTATCTATTAGTGTGTTACGAATAATTGTAATTGTATAATTTAGGTGAATTGATTAATCATATATTCTTGGTAATAAACATCCTTTAAAAAAATAGGTATCTCAACATAGATATTGAATAGGTGGGTAAAACATGAGTTTACCAAACCAACATTTTGGCTACTATACCCGAAATGTGTATTTTTGGATAACGATCCCCCTATGTTTGTTTTAACTTCCATCAACACTTACCTTTATTGATTATGGCAAATTTGTTATTACCAAGCGATATAAGTTGGCTCACCATCAAACACGACTCGGTTGAAGATGTGTTGGAAACTTTGCAACTATCAGACCCTAACCCATTGTATTGGAATACGGGCGTTTGTACGATTTTATCTGACTATTGGGATAGGCGACAAACACCAGATAGTGCGCTTACCCGAGCTTATGTAAGTGTGCCTATTGATGGGTGGATATTTGTATTTGGAGAGGGGATATTTGTGCAAGATCTTGAGCACCCTATTTTAACCAATCAGGAACGACAAACAGTTGTGCGTTCATTTTCTCAAAACCTGAGCAAACTATATGGGTCTATTGGTTATTTTACCTCTCAACCTCGCGAAGATAGGTTCGAATGGATGTGGGCCGATAATGGAGTAGTACAAAGACATCTGGAATGGAATGATGGAACATTGACTGTACAAGGAACTCCTATTTTTGAGAAAGAGACCGAATTAATTGAGCAAGCCTCTGCTGGCAAATCGGTATTATGGGATGATGTGGTATACGAAGTGTTAGAACAGGTGTGTGTAAACCCTGACACGGTATTAAAAAATATAGGGAAAGGAGCGTTATGCGCTACCCCTTATGGAGCCAAAGTGGGACTACCCCCACAACCAGTATTGGATTTATAATAAAAAAAGGAGGGTTGCAAAACTCTCCTTTTTTTATTTAAACATACTTTTATTGCAAGTTTTTAAAAACAATGAATCATAAAATATTTGGTATTTTATGATGAATACTCCTCAATAAAATCTATCAAGTCGCTCATCTTTTTGAATACAAATACATTATCTGGAATGTTGATAGGTTGCGCGATAATTTGTGAACCACTCAACAAAACAATCTTATCAGCAAAATCATTAGATAATTTATCAATATACTGTTGCACATCCTTCTTACCAGGATAAGAAGTAAAGATACTGATGACATAATCAGGCTGATACAAGCTTTGAGTTTTTATCAAATCTTTATAAGGTAAACTTGTACCTAAATAAATAGCCTTTTGTCCACGTGCTCTGATCAAATAATTGGCAAACAATAATCCCAATTCGTGATTTTCGTTTTCTGGCAAAAACAATAGATATTTCTTTGCGTTTGCTTCGTAATTATTGATCTGGCCATCAATGGCCACAACTGTTTTTTGGCGTATAAGGTTTGAAATGAAATGTTCTTGAGCTACGTTGATAGACCCTGCTTGCCACAAGGCGCCTATTTTTACCAAAAAAGGATAGATTACATTTACCATGGTTTTTTCAAACCCTGATTGTAAAGTACTGGTAGAAATTATTTTCTCAAAACGCTCTTCGTCCAAGTCAATCATTGCCAGGGTGAGTCCCTGAATTTGATCGGTAAAACGATCGCTTTTTTGGGTGATAGAAAGTACCTCTTGTATCATTTCTTCACCATTCATTTTAGCAATTGCTGATATTTTAAACCCATGTTCCTTCAAAAGAGAAACATTGAGAATAAGCTTCAAATCGTCGTCGTTGTAATATCGGATATTGGTATCAGTACGTTTGGGTTGTACCAGGTTGTAGCGCTGCTCCCAAATACGTAAAGTGTGTGCTTTTATACCCGACAAATGCTCCAAATCTTTTATAGAATAATACGTCATGATTAATATTATGAGATCAAATCAAATTAGAAAATAAATCAAGCGCACATTGCGAGAATGCGGGCCTGTGCCTCTTAAAATGTGGGGAGGCAGGTGTGTGCTTATTCTATATGAGATGAATTACTTATTAATGTTATCCTAAAAACAGAACTAAAAACATTGACAAGTGTTTAAAATTAATCATTTTTTTGGCAGTCTTTGCAGGTGCCTTGCATTAATATATTTACCTCTTTAGCTTGATAGCCAGGAGGTAAACTAATGGATGGAATTTTGATTTCCTCCAGACAAGTAGTAAGTCCACATTCGATACACTTAAAATGGATATGTTCGTGATTGTGCTCTTTATCTTGACATTCATCACTGCATAATGCATAACGAGGTGTGCCACTATCATCCAATACCTTATGTATGATCCCCTTATCTAAAAAAGTACGCAAGGTTCTATAAACTGTTACCCGATCGTGTTCTTCTGCAATTTCTTTTTCAATTTCTGCATTGGATAAAGCATAATTTGAATCTAAAAACAATCCTAGTATTTCACTACGGGAGTGAGTACTCCTCAATTGATTGTTTTTGAGTATGCCTCTGATAACCTCTTTCATATAAACATTAATGAAGCTTAACTTCCTTTTACTTAAAGTTACAAATTCTATTGTAAGTACGCAAAATATTTAAATACAGTTCATTTATAAACTTGCACAACAACAACACGCTCATGAAGTATAAAGTTTGATTTTTATTGCTTGATTGTTAGATAATTTCAATAAATATGATGTTTTGAGTTACCTTTTGTTTTATGATATATGTATTGTTTTTAAACCTGTTTTTGGTAAAATATATTAAAAATATTGTTTGATAGTTTATATTTTAACTGTATTTGTGTAAAAATATAATTTTTTTTGAAAAATAGGTTTTTATTTTAACCTGTAGGTTTTTATAATTGTCAACACAAAGCAAGAAAGAATTTATTAGATAAATACATTTACTATTTGTTATAGAATAGTTCCCAGTTAAAATTACACGTACAATGAAAGAGACATTATTTACCGTCCATAACCTATGGATGATGATCGCCACAATTCTGGTGTTTATTATGCACCTTGGCTTCGCTACGTTAGAGTCAGGACTTACTCAGTCAAAAAATACTGTAAATATATTATTTAAAAATACCCTGATTATCGCGATTGGGCTACTTACCTACACCCTCATTGGATTTAGTTTGATGTATCCAGGTGATGAGTTTGCTGGAATGTTGTTTGGATTTAATGGACTAGGAGTAGCATTGCCTACTGGAGGAGAAACTGCGCAGTATGGAAGCGGGCATTATACTTACTGGACCGATTTTATTTTTCAGGCAATGTTTGCAGCCACCTGTATTACTATAGTATCTGGTGCGGTAGCTGAGCGGGTAAAACTAGAAGGCTTTTTATTATTTGCGGTATTTTTTGTAGCCATTGTATATCCTATGATCGGAATGTGGAAATGGGGCGGAGGCTTTTTAGAAACGCTTGGAACTGACAAAGGGCTATTTTCGGGCTTGCTATCCAATATGGACAAAGGCAAAAATGTAGGGACTCCCTTCTATGATTTTGCGGGTTCTAGTATTGTTCATTCAGTAGGTGGATGGGCTGCTCTGGCAGGAGTGTTACTACTGGGAGCGCGTAAAGGTAAATATGTCAATGGTAAAATCAATACCATTCCAGGGCACAATATGCCACTGGCTGCTATGGGTGTATTTTTGTTGTGGTTTGGCTGGTTTGGATTCAACGGAGGGTCGGTATTATCAGCCGAAGCAGGCAATGTATCCCGAGTATTTGTAACTACCTCATTGGCCGCCGCCGCAGGAGCCATTGGTGCCTTTTTTACTTCTTTTGTTTTACTCAAAAAACATGATCTTACCATGAGCCTCAATGGTATATTGGGAGGTTTGGTAGGAATTACGGCCGGAGCAGATGTAATGGGGGTAACCGATGCTGTAATCATTGGATTGATTTCAGGAATTATAGTGGTAGTAGCTGTCTTGCTTTTTGATCGCCGTCGTATTGATGATCCAGTAGGCGCTATTTCGGTACACTTGGTATGTGGTATTTGGGGAACCTTAGCCGTAGCATTGTTTGGAGCAAAAGCAGGTTTTTCTCAGTTCATCAGCCAAATGGTAGGTATTGTGTGTATAGGTGTATTTTCTTTTGGATCAGCTTATTTGATTTTCTTCCTGGTGAAAAAATTTGTAGGCATCCGCGTGTCAGAAACCGAAGAGATAGAAGGACTCGACATGCACGAACATGGAATGAGTGCTTATCCTAATTTTAATGTAATAGCTACTCCTGTGCAGGCTACTGTAACTGAATCTTCTACCCAACCAGTATTACAACCGCAAGAAGTAATTCTGGCTAAAACGCACTCATAAGGATGAAATTCCATTGTAGCACTACTTACTATTGAAATTGATTGATATATACGTAGTGATTTTTCTGATAAATTCGGAAAGGAGTTTGGCATTGCCAAACTCCTTTTTTGTTATTTTGGAAATATGAGCAATGTACAAAACTTTCTGAATCATACTTCACACAATTACCAAGTAGAATCTCTCGAACAAATAAGTGATATAACCTTAAACTTTGAGGAAAAGTTGAGACATGATGTTTTTAGTAGACATTTTACTACTGAAGAGGTAAAACAAAGATTTGTGGTGCCACCCGATTATTTACAATTTATTAGTGCCATCTCTTTTTTATCAGAAGATGCAGGTGATGGCTATCCCTGGTTTTGGATATTGGGAGCTGAAAGTGCCTACGAAAACACCGAGTTAGCGTATGCCGAGTTTATAGAAGATCAGGAATACCACCAGTTGGCAAAGCCACCTCTGATGGTCATAGAGATAGGAGGATGGTCAGATAAACACGTCTTTTTCCTAAGTTGCGATAAAATGCATCATTGGGGTGAAGTATATGATTGCCATGACGCGTATATGTATCAGTTACACTCTTCTGACATTACCTACAAATCGTTTTTGGATTTGCTGCAACGAGGTACCTAAAACACAGTACTATAATAACTCAAATAAATTCACCTCGAATTGTTTTCCATTGGTAACCAGTGCTTTATAAGTAGAAATTCACTAAGGATATAATAATTGGCATGAGGTATCGTTTCTTTATCAGAAACAATATAATGCATTAGTCATGATGCATATTTGATAGCCATATTTAGTTACCGTAAAACCCACCCATACCTGGATTATGAGTGGGTTTTTTGTTTGTAGGCTTTTTGTAAATCGAATTGGTAATGCTTTGTTTGTCAGTTTGTTATTGATAAAACGGAGAAGGCTCATATTTTTTTTGAATAAACCTGTAAGTTTTTATTACAATCAAAGACTGATGAGAAAAAAAATGGACTACTAACCTTGGAAAAAGTATTCACTAAACTTATTACCGAAAATCAAGGAATCATCCATAAGGTTTGTAATATATATTGCAAAAACGAGGGAGATCGCGCCGATTTGTTTCAGGAAATTGTGTTGCAATTGTGGAAATCCTATGGTTCGTTTCAGGGACGCTCAAAAATAAGCACCTGGATGTACCGAATTGCGCTCAATACTGCTATTACCAGTTTCCGAAAACAAAAAAAGCGTAAGATTCAACAACAACTTTCGGTGGATGAATTTCAAATTCCAGACATTCACCCAGATGTAGAATTCGAGGAAAAATTGCAGGCATTGTATCGAGCTATTCGAGAACTCTCTAAAGTAGAGCGTGCAGTAGTAATGTTATACCTCGAGGACAAGAGCTATCAAGAGATGGCCGAAATATTGGGTATTTCAGAGTCTAATGTAGGGGTCAAGCTTAATCGTGTAAAAAAGAAACTTAAAAAAATTATTAAGCCGGAATTGTATGGAGTTAGATGAACTAAAATCACTGTGGCAACAGCAGCAAACACCTGGACGGGCGCATAGTGAGCAGGACATACGAGCTATCCTAAGGCAAAAAACGCATCCGATTTTCAGGAGAATCTATAATAAAATATTCGTTGAACTCGTCGTATCATTGTTTTTGGTAACAGCCCTGATTATTCTATACCTAAAAAACAAAGAATACACCATCGCTTTTATGACGATTCTTATAGGTTTGGCTTCAGGGTATTTGTATTGGATGTTATATAAGCGAGTGCATATCAAGTTTGGCCAAGATACGCTCCGGGCCGCGTTGGTAAAACTAGAGCGCTTGTTTAAAATTTACGACAAAATCCAAATGTACTTTGGGTATTTGTTGGGAGGGAGTTTTTTTATAGGATATATTATCGGGAGAGGGATTAACAAGCAGTTGACATTAGACAAAAGTTGGTTAATTGCTATAGGAGCGATCGCAGGAGCTAGTTGGGTGATATCATATCCAGTAAAATGGTATGTGTCTTGGCTGTATGGTGGGCACATTCATGACCTTAAATCGGTATATGTAGAATTACATGAAATAGAACAAGAAGTCTAAACACTAACTATGAACATTTTCAAAAAAATAAAAGGTGCTTATCAAAAGCATCAAGAAGTGATGCGTAGTCTTTCGGACGAGGATATTTTAACCATTGCCCGAGACAATAATGGACGTCTAACTGCCTGCTCCCTCGCTCGCCAAACCCCACTGACTTATATTCAAGCATCTATCAAGCTTCAAATATTGTATAACAAAGGGTATTTTAAAATACATTATACAGCTGGTGGCTCACAAATCATGCTTTTGAAACAAAACGTTATGACGCAAGTAGAGCAACTACCTTCCATCAAACGCTTTACCAAGTTATCAGATGCTGAGGTATTAAAAACTGCGGTAAATACAGGAGGGAAGCTTACACCTGCTTCGTTGTGTGTGGCATTGGACTGTACCATTGCACAAGCACAACAAAAACTGGATGAGTTACAGTTACAAGACATTTTCAGACTTGAGATTACTGATAAAGGAGGGATTGTATATGTACTCAATGATGAGGAGCTTTTTCAAACCATTCCTTTGAAAAAGATTAGTTAATACCTGTTTGTATTATATTATAAAAAGTAAAACCCTGTATTGTTTAGATACAGGGTTTTGTTGTTTAAAGTCAAGATGACTTTTATAATTAGAAGTCGCGATGGCTTCTTACATAAAGTGAAACATCACCAAGCCAAAGGGAGATTCATCATCAGGCTCCTGTTGAGTATCTTTTTGGGGCTTAGCAACTGACTTTGTTGATGGCTGTTTAGGAGTTTTATCACTTTTTTTAGGCGTACTATATTGATCAGCACATGCCTTTACAAACATTAGTTTCATGGGCGTGTATTTTAGGTGAATTTTTTCATTAGTATAAGAAAGTATATTTGACTAACTTCTTAATGAAAGATACGCCAACTACGTAGATAGCGCGTAATTTACTCATATTACTGGGGTAAACGGACTCGTTTTGGGGTAAATGGTCTTATTACCTATAAAGCTGACTAGATGATTTAAATTGTAATAATACTTCCTTTTCGCGTGAACGGGAGAGAGGGATTTCTATTTCGAGTGTTTGATGCTTGAATCGATAATGTTTAGATTTACCCGCCAATTGCCATTTTTTTTGAAAATTGATGATATACGAACGATGCGTACGTACAAATGCCTTGCCCTTGATCTGAGGTTCCAGGTCTTTGAGAGAAACTCGTAGCAGTTTTTTCGAAATCTTTTCTTCACTACCTTCATATACAATCTGACAATAATTATCTTCTGCTTCTATATACAGAACCTGTGGAAGATTAATGGTAAACTCCTCTTGAGTATTGGTTTTAATATTTATAATATTAGAGTACATGTAGCGATCAATCAATTCCAAAAACTTTGGCCTCTTGACAATGGATTTCCACAAAGGATCAACTTTAGTAAACAGTGCAATAGGGACTTGTTTTTCTAGTGTTTTTTCTAAATGATGCCACATTTTTTCCTCGTTTTGCTGTAGCATATATACAATGGCCAAGTTATAATCAGGGAAAGCAATTGTAGATGTTTTTATTCGAGTGAGTGCTTTGTCCAGCCATTCTTTAGCAATCAATACATCGCCTTTATGTACGAATAAATACGCTTTAGCAACTTCTGGAATAATGACTTGGTGAGGATGTTCAGGAGCACTATCAAGGTTATGTAAAGCCTCTTTGTATTGACCTTGAAAAATTTGGCACCAAGCGATTTTAAATTCAGTATCATTACGAACAGAATTGTTAGTTTCATGGCGGAACTGCTCAATGGCTTCAGTGTATTGTTCAGTACAATATAACAAAACTCCTGCTCTGTGCCGTACATGAGGCGAGAATGGGTCTAATTGTAGGGCAAGGTGCATAGAAGCTAATGCTTCGTCGAATTGGCCATCTATTAACAATATCATAGCTCGACCTACATGGATTTCGGCGGAACTGGGTAATTTTTGCAGTGTTTTGGCTAAATGTTCTAACGCTAAAGGAATATTCCAGCTTTGCCAAAACATAAAACCAAGATAAGTTACATGTCCATCAATAAGCTGAGGATCTATTTCCAGTGCCTTGGTGACAAAAATCCTAACTTGCTCAAAAGCGGCTTTTTTATCCATGGTTTGAATAGCTCCATAGTATAAATAACATTTGGCCAAACCGCTGTAGGCCAATGCATAATCAGGTTCGGCTTCAATTACTTTTCTGTACAAGGCTTCAGCTTTTACAATATCTTCAGGTAAACAATCATACAAAATATGGTTGGCCTGGAGGTACCAATCATACGCTTGAGCATTTTTAGGATGCGCCTTACTGAAGGGCATAGAAGTTGTGCGCGATAATTCTGTTTTGAGCTTTTTAGCAATCAACTGGGCAATCTCGTCCTGAATCGCAAAAACATCTTCTAAGTCTCGATCATACACTTCCGAAAACTCGTGAAACCCCTGTTGTGTATTAATCAACTGTGCTGTGATACGTACGCGATTGCCCGCTCGTCTGATACTTCCTTCCAATACATGCGCTACGCCGAGTTTGTCTCCAATCTCGCGTACATCTATATGTTGATTTTTAAAAGCAAAAGAAGAGGTGCGTGCAGTTACTCGAATGCTATCGGTTTGGGCTAAAGCATTGATGATTTCCTCCGTAATACCATCACTAAAGTATTCATTTTCAGAATCTTTGCTCATATTAGCAAAGGGTAATACCGCTACGCTGTTGGGGTAAATCATAGGTGAGGGTGTTTGGTTTCACTGGGCCTAAGATAAGAAAAAAGTGGGATTTAGGGTACATGGAAAAAATGTCCAGAAGTTTTATAAATCAAAATTTATAAAGAAAAGAAAAACATAACCTGTAATAAATTCTATCTCCCCACGACAGATATTTCAAAAAGTAATAAATCTCGGATAAGCCTTGTACAAAAGGGCACAAAGTGTCTCGATAAACAAGTTTATCAATTATAAATCATAACTCGTTGCCCTATGAACCTAGTGATTGAAAATCTGTCGAAAACGTACCCCAATGGTACGCAGGCCCTCAAAAATGTGAGTTTAGAAATTCCTACGGGAATGTTTGGCTTGTTGGGGCCTAATGGTGCCGGAAAATCCTCCCTCATGCGTACCATCTCTACCTTGCAGGATGCCGACACGGGCAGTATCAAACTAGGTGATATTGATGTACTCAAAGAAAAAGCTCAGGTAAGACAAGTATTAGGATACCTACCCCAAGAGTTTGGAGTATACCCTCGTATGTCAGCTTATCAAATGTTAGATCATTTTGCTTTGCTCAAGGGCATTAAAAACAGTCGGGAACGCAAAGAAATTGTAAAAGCGCTGTTGCATCAAACCAACTTGTACCAACAACGCAACATCAAATTGAGCAATTATTCAGGAGGGATGAAACAGCGTTTTGGCATTGCCCAGGCATTGTTAGGAAACCCGAAATTGATCATTGTAGACGAACCCACGGCAGGGCTTGATCCCGCCGAACGTAACCGTTTTCATAATTTACTCAGCGAGATTGGAGAAAACATCATTGTGATTTTGTCTACCCATATTGTAGAAGATGTAAGCAACCTATGCCGAAACATGGCCATTATCCACAAAGGAGAAGTATTACTTACCGGGAACCCTCGTCAGCAAATAGAAGCAGCCAAAGGCAAAGTATGGAAAAAGATTATTGATAAAGAAGCGCTACAAGACCATCAGGCAAACTTCAACGTAGTGTCTTCGCATATGTTTGATGGCCAAATCATTATCAAGGTTTTTGGTGACACCCGCCCCAATGAATCTTTTGAGGCTTCTGAGCCTGATTTGGAAGATGTGTATTTTGCCCATATCAAGACCAAAGAACAAGGAGAACAACAATCAGATACTGAGCCAAACCAAGGCTCTCAATTGGTAGATGCAGGTAATGTTTCTCAAAACCCTGAGGAAAATAAAACTGTCTAATTATCAGGTATTTATAATTTATAATTAAAAATTACTCAGACTTATGTTTAAGGCAATTTTTAGCTTTGAGATCAAGTATCGACTCAACCGCCCCGCCACTTATTTATATTTTCTCATCTTTGCTTTGGTTGGTCTTCTTTATGGTGCCATTATGGGGGGAGCTTTTGGTAGCGAGGTAGCAGTGATGATTACTGGAGGTGGTAAAAACAACGCAAACTCCCCTCACAACATAGCAACCATTACTGGAGCACTCAGTCAAATTAGTATTTTCGTGATTGCGGCTTTTATGGGAGTCCCCGTTTACCGCGATTTTGAACATAAAACCTATGCCCTGTTTTTTACCAAACCCATTTCCAAGTGGAGTTATTTGGGAGGGCGATTTTTTGGTTCATTGTTAGTAACCAGTTTGGTACTTCTGAGTATTTCGCTGGGTTTAATGATATCTCAGTGGCTTCCAGGAGTAAATGCTGATAAATATGGAGCATTCAACTTAATGTATTACCTACATCCTTATTTTTTATCGGTATTACCCTTCACTATTTTTACTGGTGCCATCTTTTTTGCAACGGTTTCGCTTTCACGCAATCAGCTATTCATTTACCTCAATGCCTTATTAGTATTGGCGCTTATTTTGGGAGCAGGCTTTTTAGGAGGCAAAATTGACAATAAAGTAATCAGTAGCTTGTTGGACCCCACTGGACAAACTGCGATAGCCAAAGCTACTGAACTGTGGACAGTGAGTGAGCGCAATGCCCAAATGACTCCGCTCACTTCGTTGATTGTGCTCAACCGTGTGATATGGGTAGGGATTGGGATTCTGGTATTGGCGTTTACTTATACCAGATTTACATTTGCCTTTACCGGGCGAGGCAAGGTAGCCAAGGCTCCATCCAAGGCAAGAAATCCCCAAACGGGCAAAGTGAGAAAACCTTCCAGCATACCTACGATTCAAAAAATTAAATTGCCTTCGGTGAGGCAAGATTTTGGTATCGGGCATAGCTTTCGCTTACTGCGAGTACTCACTCGAAAAGAATTTCGTCAGGTGCTTTTCAACCCCATTTTCCTGGTCATTGTAGCAGTAGGTGTCCTGTTTATGATCATTGGAGTTATATCTAATGGGCAAGTACTCGAGACCCCAGCGCTACCAGTTACTTATCAGATATTAGACCTCTTAAGCGGAAGCTTCAACATATTTATTCTAGCCATTGTCGTATTTTATTCGGGAGAAATGGTGTGGACAGAGCGTCAACATCGAGTACACCTAATGTACGATGCTTTACCTATTCCGAATTGGCTCAGCTTTGCCTCCAAGTTTTTGGCAATGATCATCGTAGAACTTGCCTTGATGACTTTAATTATGGTAGTAGGGGTGCTGTATCAGGCAGGTCAAGGCTTCTTTGATATCAAATTTGGTTTATACATTCAGGAATTGTATGGGATTCAAATGCTTGACTTGCTAATCTTTACCATACTCACCTTCTTTATCCACATTGTAGTCAACAACAAATACTTTGGGTTCTTTGCTGTAGTATTGGTGTACTTCTTCTTTAGTACCATTTTACCTTATTTGGGAGTAACACATAAGCTCTTTTTATTCCGTAGCGCACCCTCAGTGATTTACTCAGATATGAACGGCTATGGTCACTTTTTGCAAGGGTATTTAGCGTTCAAAACCTACTGGTTATTATTGAGTATTGCTTTATTGGTGTTGGCCAATGGTCTTTGGCTACGTGGCACTGATAGCTTTTTCAAAATTCGCTGGCGTAATGCTTTCCAGAGCTTTACCCGAGCCGCTCGCTTAACTTTCATATTGAGCTTGGTAGGCTTTGTTATGATGGGAAGCTACATCTACTACAATACCAATATACTCAATGAGTTTACCACTGGAAAAGACGTACAAAAGGCCCAAGCAAACTATGAGAAAAAGTATAAAAAATACGAAAACCGACTTCAGCCTCGTGTAACTGATGTAAGCTTAGAAGTAGATTTATTTCCTTACCGAAGAAGTGTAAAAGCCAAGGGGCGTTATATTTTACAAAATAAAACCAATGCTTCCATTGATTCTATCCATATTAATTTGAGCAACGCGATTACGCTCAAAAAGATGCAATGGAATCGTAAGGCAAAAGCGGTTTTGGAGGACATCGAATTGGCGTACTATATCTATCAACTTGATGAACCACTCAAGCCTCAGGCAACTATTGAACTATCCTTCGAATTTGAGAATACGATCAAAGGCTTTGCTAATAACAACACGAATAACTTTTTGACCTATAACGGAACCTTCATTAATCAAGGGTTATTTCCAAAAGTGGGATACCAACCCAATGCGGAGCTCCAAAACAATGACATCCGTAAAGGTTACGAGCTAGGTAACAGGCGTAGAGTACCTGCACTGGAAGATGAAGAGGCTCGAAAGAACAATGCACTCACAAATGATTCGGACTGGATCAACTTTGAGATTAAAGCCAGTACCACGGATGATCAGATTTTGGTAGCACCTGGTTACTTACAGAATGAGTGGAAGAAAGATGGGCGTAGGTATTTCCATTACAAGATGGATAAACCCATTCTTAATTTTTACAGCATTCTTTCGGCCAAATATGCCGTGAAGAAGGACGTGTGGAAAAGCAAAGATGGCAAAGAAGTAAATCTGGAAATTTATTACCATCCTGAGCACGATTATAACCTGGATCGTATGATAAAGGGGATGAAAGGAGCCTTAAGTTATTGTAGTGAAAACTTTTCACCCTATCAGTATCGTCAAATGCGCATTCTGGAATTTCCGCGTTATGCAGGGTTTGCCCAATCATTTGCCAATACAGTTCCTTATTCCGAAAATATTGGTTTTACTGCCGACATTGATGATAGTAAGGACATAGACTATGTATTGTACGTAACTGCGCACGAAGTAGCACATCAATGGTGGGCGCATCAGGTGATTCCAGCCAATACACAAGGTGCCACCGCCATTGTAGAAAGCATGGCCCAGTATTCTGCGCTTATGGTGATGGAAAAACTGTTAGGCAAAGATAAAATAGATAAATTTCTACGCCTGGAAATGAATAACTATCTCAAGGGAAGAAGTGCTGAAATTCAACAAGAGCAATCATTAAACCGGGTGGAAAATCAATTCTATATCCGTTACAACAAAGGTTCGGTAGTACTGTATGCTTTAAAAGATTACATTGGGGAAAAACGCATGAATAATGCTTTGAAAAAATATGTAGCTAAAGTAGCTAACCAATCGGCGCCTTATACTACTACCAATGAATGGATCAAATTTTTGCGAGAAGCCACACCCGATTCGTTGCAATATGTGATTACTGATATGTTTGAGAACATTACTTTGTATGACAACAAGGTAGAGAGTTTGGCTTACCAGAAAAAGGGCAATCAGTATGAAATCATGCTTAAAGTAAACAGTAAAAAACTAAAAGCTGATGGCTATGGTGTAGAGAAAGAAGCTCCTTTAAACGATTATATAGATATTGGAGTATTTGCTCGTACCAAAGTAAAGATACCACTAAAAGGCAAAACTCGTAGTGGTCAGCCAAGGTACCGTACTAAACGAGAAAACAAGGTACTATATTTAAAGAAGCACAAAATCACTCAAAATACCCAAACGATTAAAGTGTTGGTAGATGAAAAGCCTTACAGTGCAGGCATTGATCCTTATAACAAGCTTATAGATCGCAAAACGGGTGATAACAAGTGGATTTTCAGCCCAGATGGAAAACTAAAAACTGGTAAAAAATAATTTATAGACACTGTGTAATTTCTTGGTAATATCCACGACAGATTAGGTAGTGAGTCAAATTCATTTATATTTGTACAAACAGGTATTGCCAGTTGCAATTGTTAAACTTAAAAACACTAAAACACAATGGAAGACTTCTCTAACCAAGATGATTATAGATACGAATACGAAGAAGACAAGCCGTCTTTTACCGTAGGACAAGCCATTCTAAAATATGGCTTATACCTCGGACTGGCTATTATAGGTTTCAATTTGCTTATTTTTCTAACCAAAATGTACTTGAGCGAGATTTCAAGCCTGATTTATGCATTGTATATTACCGCCATGGTTTTTGCGGTAATTGAGTTCAAGAAAAAGAACGAAGGTTTTATGAGTTTTGGACAGGGAGTAGGGATAGGAACTGGAGTAGCTACACTTGGTGCGGGTGTAATAGGTGCATTATTTTACTTTGTTTATATCAACGCCATTCAGCCAGAAATTGGTCAACATATTCAAGAATATGCTATCGAGCAATCCAGAAAAGTACTTGAGAGTTTTAATTATACCGAAGAACAAATAGAAAAATCACAGGAAGCTAGCCAAAAGTTCAACAATCCCATGCTTCAATGGTTTGTTAATTTGCTTGGAGTAGCATTGCTTGGGGTAATTTTTGCCTTAATTATTTCGGCTTTTACCAAGAAAAAACGCCCTCTATTTGAATAGAAATCAAATCTTTTAAGATAAATAAAAACCGTCAAAGTGTACACAGTATGCTTTGGCGGTTTGCTTTTTATTAAATTGTTATTTTTAAAACTGGATCTACAAAAATAATAGGCTTTTTTTGGGGTGATTCAGGTTTTTTACTACCTTTCACTTGTTTATGCCGTATTTTGCTTTGATGCTCTAATTATTTTTCGAAAAACTAATAAAGGTATTGGCTATTTCTTATGAAATGATAGAGTGATTGAGCATTTTTGCATAAAATGTGCTTGGATAAATAATCTATTGTTTTACTTCACAACTTTCGGATAATCAGTTGGTGTTACAAATGTCTGAAAAATTTAACGTATTCGAATTTTATAGCCAAATAGAGCAAGAAAACATTCTGCTTTCCTATAAAGGTCCTGTTACTGACTTCTTGCTAACTGAGTTTAGCAATGATATCCGAGCACAACTCAAAGACGAAAGAAAAGCTGGTAAGAAAGTATTTGCGATTTTTATGGAGTTGGCTCAAAATGTACTCTATTATTCTACTGAAATAGATGGTTTTGATGGCAACGACAAAGTAGGTATTTTAGCTGTAAGCCAAATCGGAGATGCTTATACTGTGATGACTGGCAATATGGTTCCTGCCGAAATTGTCCCCAAACTAGTCGCTAAGTGCGAAAAAATTAATTCCCTTGATCGTGATTCGCTGAGAGCTTACAAACGAGAATTGCGTGATTCCCCCCCACATACCGGAAGCAAAGGGGCAGGCATAGGCTTGGTACAGGTAGCTTTGACTGCCAACAACCACCTGGATGCACATATGGAACAAGTAGACGATGACCACTACATGTTTTTGCTTACTGTAAAAGTGCCCAAGAGTCAATAATAGGCTTTACTATTCGCGATTAGCACCTTTTTGTTCGAGCCAACGAACTTTTTCCTGCACTTCCTCCTGATACTCCTTGATCAAGTCATTGACAAACCACTGTACATATTGTTTTACTTGGGTTTGGTCTTGATGGCTTAGTTCACGGTTTTGTTGTTCTAGCAAATCCTCAAACATTTGAGTTAGATTAATCACCGTTTTTTTGTACACTTCCTGATATAAGCCGCTCATTTCAGTAGCTAAGTGTGGATTACGGTATATAAAATCAGCCAATAAAATAATGCTGAGCTCCTTGTTAATCAGGTCTCCAATATTCTTTTCATTACCAGCCAATACTTGCTGAACAATCTCAGGCACATTCATAATTTTCTATTAAAATAAACGCATAAAAAAACAGAGACAAGAGGCCAGCTCTCATCTCTGTATATATTATGATTAATAATCAACAATTAAAAGCCAATCATCAATTATGCATTTTTAGAAGTCACCTTGGCACCGTAGTACTCGCGGTTCATGCGAGCAATTGAAGATAAAGGAATCTCTTTTGGACATTCTGCCGAGCAAGCACCAGTATTGGTACAGGCTCCAAATCCTTCGGCATCCATTTGGGCTACCATTTTTTCTACACGCTCTTTACGCTCAGTTTTTCCTTGAGGAAGCAACGCCAGCTGAGATACTTTAGCCGATACAAACAACATAGCTGAAGCGTTTTTACAAGCAGCTACGCAAGCCCCACATCCAATACAAGCCGCCACATTAAAAGCTTCATCTGCAATGCTTTTGGGAATAGGAATCTCATTAGCATCTACATTTACCCCAGTATTTACCGATACATAACCACCTGCCGACATAATGCGATCAAAAGCAGTACGATCTACTACCAAATCCTTTACTACAGGAAAAGCTTTAGCTCTCCAAGGCTCAATGTAGATAGTATCACCATCTTTGAAAGAACGCATATGCAACTGGCAAGCAGTAGTACCCGTTTCTGGTCCGTGAGGTTGTCCATTGATGTATAAGCTACACATTCCACAAATACCTTCGCGACAGTCATGGTCAAATGCTACTGGATCTTCTCCTTTTCTGAGCAAATCCTCATTCAATTCGTCTAGCATTTCTAGGAATGACATATCAGGAGAGATATTCTTTACTTCATAAGGTACTATTTTGCCATCTCCACCAGGAGTAAAATTATTTCCATCTTTTTTGTCTGGTTTACCTTGTCTCCAGACTTGTAGTGTAAGATTCATATTCTAATTTTTTATTAGTTAAAATATATAGTAGCCGATGCCCACTATTCAACCTCAAAATACATCATCAACTACCAAGTTTAATTATTTGTAGCTTCTTTGAGTAAGCTTCACATTCTCAAACTCTAGTTCTTCTTTGTGAAGTACTGCTTGTTGGTTTTCACCTTTGTATTCCCAGGCAGCTACATAGCTAAAGTTTTCATCATCACGTTTAGCTTCTCCTTCTTCAGTTTGTGATTCTTCACGGAAGTGACCACCACAAGACTCAGAGCGATTCAAGGCATCGTCTACCATCAATTCGCCCAATTCCATAAAGTCATCTACTCGCATCGCTTTTTCCAATGTTTGATTCAAGCCGTTGCCATCACCTACTACCTTTACATTGGCGTGAAAATCAGCACGTAGTTTTTGAATCATCCCTTTGGCTTTTTCCAACCCTTCTTTATTACGAGCCATTCCGCAGTATTCCCACATGATTTTACCCAAATCTTTGTGGAACTCATCTACGGTTTTGGTGCCGTCTACGCGATTGGCAAATTTCTTAATACGTGCAGCTACTTCTTGCTCTGCTTTCTTGAACTCAGGGTGATCAGCTGGTACTTTGTCATAAGGCATACGAGCCAAATAATCTCCAACTGTGTAAGGAATTACAAAGTAACCATCAGCTAAACCTTGCATCAAAGCACTGGCTCCTAAACGGTTGGCCCCGTGATCCGAGAAATTGGCTTCTCCCAAAGCATAACAACCAGGAATAGTCGTCATCAAGTTATAATCTACCCAAAGGCCACCCATTGTATAGTGAACCGCAGGGTAAATTTTCATAGGTACTTCATATGGATTTTCGGCGGTGATCTTTTCATACATTTGGAAAAGGTTACCATATTTGGCCGAAATTACATCTTTGCCGTCGCGTTGGATAGCATCGCGGAAATCTAAAAATACCGCTTGTCCTTCCTTATTTACCCCACGTCCTTCGTCGCATACCATTTTGGCATTACGCGAGGCTACGTCACGAGGTACCAAGTTACCAAAAGCAGGATATTTGGTCTCTAAGTAGTAATCACGATCTTTTTCCTCGATGTTATTGGGCTTTAATTGGCCTGTACGTACTTTTTCCGCATCTTCTTTAGATTTAGGAACCCAAACTCGTCCATCGTTACGCAATGACTCTGACATCAAGGTCAATTTAGACTGGTGTCCACCCGAAACTGGAATACAAGTAGGGTGAATCTGGGTATAGCAAGGATTGGCAAATAAAGCACCTTTGCGATGTGCTCTCCAGGCTGCTGATGAGTTGGATCCCATCGCGTTGGTAGACAAGAAGAAAACATTTCCGTATCCACCAGTACAAAGCAATACTGCATGAGCAGAGTGAGACTCAATATCACCAGTAATCAAGTTACGGGTTACGATTCCTCGAGCTTTGCCATCTACCACTACCAAGTCTAGCATTTCACTACGTGTGTACATTTTTACTTTGCCACTTTCGACCTGGCGGCTGAGTGCGCTATAAGCACCCAATAAAAGCTGTTGTCCTGTTTGGCCACGAGCGTAAAAAGTACGCGATACCTGTGCTCCACCAAAAGAGCGATTGTCCAATAGTCCACCGTATTCACGAGCAAACGGTACTCCTTGAGCTACACATTGGTCAATAATATTTACACTTACTTCAGCTAGGCGGTGTACGTTGGCTTCACGAGAGCGATAGTCACCTCCTTTTACAGTATCATAAAACAAACGAAAAACACTGTCGCCATCATTTTGATAGTTTTTGGCAGCATTGATACCCCCTTGTGCAGCAATACTGTGCGCACGACGAGGACTATCCTGAAAACAAAATGCTTTTACATTGTAACCAAGCTCTGCCAAAGAAGCGGCAGCGGCACCACCTGCTAGTCCAGTTCCTACTACGATTACATCATACTTACGTTTGTTGGCAGGGTTTACTAGTTTTATATCGAATTTGTGACGATTCCATTTTTCTGCTAATGGACCGTCAGGAATTTTAGAATCCAACTGCATAATTTTTCAGTTTAGTGTTTTACAATTGCTTGACGAACATAATAATAGGTATGAGTGCAAATCCTAGCGGAATCAAAATAGAAAAGGCAAGACCAAGTTTCTTAATAGCAGGAGAATATTTTACGTGATTCAAGCCAAAAGTTTGGAAAGCACTTTGGAATCCGTGTGACAAGTGGAAAGCCAAAGCTATCATAGAAACCACGTACAATATGACCATCCATAAGTCAGCAAACGCCGCTTTTACCAATAAGTAAAGATCTAATTGCTCTTTATCTTGGGCAAATGGTTTCACCAAAACTCCCTCTTCAACCAACCCGTAGTGGGTCAATTTCATTTTACCCCAAAAATAGACCAAATGCACAATAATAAAGATGAGAATGATTGAACCTAACACCATCATGTTTCTAGCGCGCCAGTTGCTATTGGCATCAGGCTTACTGTAAGCATATTTGGTAGGGCGAGCTTTACGATTCATGATCGTAAGCGTAATACCATAAATGATGTGCAAGAAAATGAAAGTAAAGTTGAGAATAGAAATGGTTTGAATGATAGGGTTGTGTCCCATAAAGTCTGCGTACCAGTTGAACGACTTTCCATTATCGTCAGCCAAAAGCTGAAGGTTTCCGGCAAGGTGAACTACCAGATAGAGGCATAAGAACAAACCGGTGAGTGCCATCA
>DMXI01000202.1 GCA_003483885.1 Microscillaceae bacterium | reverse complement strand
CCTACACCAATATGAAGCTCTTTCAGGGGGCCAGAGTCTACGCCCGATTTGACCGCATCAAGATCAACACCGATCGTCGCTTGATTGATGGCGAACTCATCTCCACGGGAGCAGGCGTACAACTCGTGCCTGATGAATGGAAAAACAAATACCTCAGCTTCACAAACGAAATCAACCGCTTATTTGACGAAATAGACAAGGGCCTGGACAAACTGGATGCGGCCATGGGTAAAATTGATGAGGTGCTCAAAAAGATAGACGAATGGCTCGTGAACTACCAAGGTGAAGATAAGGAAGACCTACTAGAAACGATTCGCATTGGGAAGAAGGAGATTGAAGAAGGCAAGGAGGCTATTGATAAGAAGGATGTAGCGAATGGCTTGAAGAAATTGAAGGGTGGGAGTGGGAAGGTATTGGGTGTGGGGGCTAAGGTGGTGCAAGATCGCTTAAAGCAACTTTTTGGCGCTTTGAAAGAGTTGATCTTAGAGGTAATTCAGGACCTGAAAGGAAAAAGCGAACAAGAGGTGGCGCAGAATGAAAAGGAACAAAAAACTCAAGACAAAGAAGTACAAGCTGCAATTCAGCAAGTAAAGGAGGAACGCACTGCGTTGAAAATAGGAGGAAAAACAGGTGATAATGAAAGCTCTCAACTAACCATTTTGCCTATTTATGAAGCCCCCTTAGCGGTAGATGTTCCCGAGGAAGAGTGGAAAAAACGACGCAAGAATAAGACGATCGAGAAATGGAGTAAAGCCCGTGATAAGCTAATTAGTATCGTAGAGAAGCTACAAATAGAGCGCTTTAAGTTCGATACTCTGGGCAAAATGAGTGGTGCCCAAATTTTACAAACCCTCCAGGGAAATATAGAAAAAGATGTAAAAGACTTGGGACAAGGATTACTCCAAAACTTTATGGAAGGAGATGGCAAAGAAGCCATGAAGCAATTTATTAGAAAGTTCATCTCTGAAAAACTGGATGAACGTATCAAAGTGATTTATAAAAAAGACTAGAAACATTTGGCTCAAAAATATATGAAAAGATTTATTTCAATTCTTGCGTTTTTGTTTGGAGTAATGGCCTTTGCCAATACTTGGGCAAGCGATACTACCAGTATCAGCTACAAAGAAAATCAGCGAGTGCAGCAAATGGTGAATTTGCTAAACCAGCAAATTCAACAAAACAGGTACTTACCTCAATATGCCAAAGGTTTTATTATAGATGGAAGAGAGCAATTTTATGACGCTCCTACCTTCAATAAAACAATCTATGATTCTATTAATCAAAAGTTACAGGAAATCAATCAAAATAAAAATGATCCAGTCGCTTTTTACGTCATTATCCCTCCTCCTTTGTTACTCAATATTACTCCCCCAACACTCGGTGAAGACACAAAAAAAGACACCAGCAATTTAGGGGTTTGGCGAGATGAGAACTCTAAATTGTATGAGAATTCCCGCAGAAACATAGAAAAGTTTACCGAACGAGTATTTAAGAGGAGCTACCTCAATAATGCCCAACAAAAAGGGATACTACTAAATTTGGATAGTTTCATAGATGTTTGGAGCGTAGAACAACAAACCATTGGCAGCAATCAAGCGATCAAGAAAGTCATCAACAATATGACCAATGGAGAATTTAGAGAGTCCTTTTATCCTTGTTTGGTTTTCGGTAGCCGTATTCAACTACAAACCATCAAAGAGGCTATCACTGTGATCCGTAAAGATACCCGAGAACTCTATTACTCAGGCAGCAAGAAAAGGGTTTATATTTCACATGATAAGGTTGAAAAACTGACTTATGTCTATTTGAATACTTTACAAAAGTTTATCCAAAAACAAAAAGGCAATTTTGCGAGTGATGATGAGATGAAAGCTCAGTTTAAGGCTACCTGGCGCGCTCAGTTGGCAGCCAATATGCCTTTTACCAAAAAGGTAGACTTACGGAATAGAATTAAAAAATTTGACGAGAACAAAGCCAAAACCATCACCGAAGGAGCAGTAAAGGTATATGATTTGGCAGGGCTTTTTGATGGTACCATTTTACCTTTCTTAAAGAATAGCAATGATCCTTTTTTAAAGCAATTTGTCAATCCTCAGAGTGCTCTGCGACTCGAGATTTACACTACTTCTGATGCCAGCGTAGCAGCCGCCCGTACCAATGCGGTATCTAACACTCGGGGTAAAACCGCCCACCAATTGGCTTATGAGCAAAACATTGGAGATAATGTGGTACGTATTAGTATGCACTTTAGGTACGAACAAAAAGACGGTAAAGAAGAAATCCTGACCCATTGGACGATGAGACTAGGGGATTATTTGGCTTTGTCCGGTGGAGAAACTCAGGTGCTCGTTGTACCTGGCAAAACGGTAGATGCCTGGGGTTTGCTGGCAAAATATGCCCTGGATGCGATGAAACAAGGCTTGAAAGCCGCAGTAAAAGTACTCACTGCTTTAAAAATCCCCGAAAGTATGTGGAATGACTCTACGCTCACTGATCCTGCCAAAACACTTTATCCATTTTTAGCGGGTATTTACAATGGAGTTATTGAGCAATTGCAAGTAACGGTGGAAGATTTTCAGGATATTATGGCCTTGGCCAAAACGACGGTGTACATCATTCGCGATGAGAAAACCCGTCAGCAGTTATTTGGGCTATTGGATAGTATCAAGGTAGAAGATATCAAGAAAATGGCTCAGAATATCATTGATGAGGAGGTAAACAAATACAAAAATATTCATAATGACTCCTACATTGTCGGTAACTTTCTCACGAGCATCATCATTAAAGTGGCCAAAATCATTGCCACAGGTGGGATCAGAACTTTGGCCAAAGAACTCAAAGGAGGTTTTGATTTTCTCAAAAACAAGAAGAAATGGAAGAATAATCGAAAAGGAAAAGATGGCAAGGACAACAAGAAAGGTGGTAGCGGTAGTCAAACTCAGCTAGATGCCGATGCGGGCCTCAAAGGAGTGTACACGGTAGAGGTAGTTAAGAAAAGAAAACCAGGGATTCCTCGGCCCAAAGGGAAAGCTGGTAAAGGAATCCCGGTAGCCAAAGGCAAGCTGGACAAGGAAAAAAATCTGACGATTACTTTACTTAAAAAGCACACTAATCATTCTAAGACCGCCATTCTGGCCAAATTAGTGGGCAAACCTACCAAGGTAGAAGGGTTGATTGTGAAGAACAGTCTTTCGACGGAAAATAAAAAGGTCATCAAGGATTGGGCAAAGAACCATCAATATACCAATGAGGAGAATGTGAATGGAGGGGTGAAGTATTCCAAGATCAATTATTTTGTAGCAAAGAAGAAGGATGGTAAAACCTGGCAAGTATTTAAAAGTGAAACAAACAAGGTTTTACTGGCCAAAGCAGTATATACCAGTAAGCTCAAAACCCTCAATATTGACCTGGAACTGGATACCAAAAAACTAAAAAAAGAAGAACGTAAAGCGGTATTAAATGCGCTCTGGGAGAAGTTGACTACAGGTGCCCAAAAGCAAGAAGTGAATGTAGTTTACAGTCAGAAAAAAGCAGACAAAGATATCTTTAAAAGCCTACAAGCCAATACTTCTCAAGAAAAGCTGAATACTGTAGGGATGAAAACCAGTATTGGTGAATGGGCTAAGACCAAGGGCTATGCGTATACCTTGCTAAGCCGAGGAAACAACAAAAATTCAGGTAACCAAGGAACTATTACCCAAGTGCGTTTTGCTAAGACGGCTTGTTTTGTGGCAGGCACCAAGGTGTGGTTGAAAGATTATTCAACGATTAACATTGAAAATGTTCGTCCTGGAATGCTGGTAAGGTCTAAAGATGTGAATACTGGACAAGAGATTATTGGCAAGGTACATCATACCATGGTCAAAGAGACTTCTACTTTGATTGAAATTTATACCCCTATCGATACCTTTTTGGTGACTCCTGAGCATCCTTTTTATAGTGATGGTAAATGGATAGAGGCTAGGAATCTTAAGAGAGGTCAGCAATTAACTTTATTGGATCAGCAGAATTTACTTGCCAGTAAATCACACTACTTATCACATTCTAATGAGGTTTACATTGATAGTATTGTGATAAAAGATACTGTATTAACAGTTTACAATTTTGCTGTTGAAAAATATCATAATTACTATGTGGGGAATATAGGGACTTTGGTACATAATAGTTGGTGTGTTGGTTATGATAACAATACAAAAGAGTATTATGCAGATTATAATTTTAAGGATGGTAAGGCATTTCGTTTCGCAAAAGGGACTTTCTCACAAAATATACTAAGCCTTAAAGTTGATAAATCAAAAAATCAAAGTTTTAGCAAAGAGCAAGATTTGATGAACTGGGCAAATGATGGAACTAAACAAATGTTTACATTTATTGAAAACCAATCTCAATCTACAATTGATGAAGTTAGTTGTACTTTTAAAACAGGAGATAAAGAGCTAACAGATTTCGGAGCAGCTAATGGTTTTGGTGCTCAGACCACCCTAGAGGAAGTTGCATTTGATATTTTTGTAGGTAAAATTTTATATACAAGATTATTTGATGAAATAAAAATCAAGAAACAAGAACATAAACTTAATCCTGGGTTCTTAGTAGAGGTAATTTGTAACTACAAAAAGAAAAAACGTAAATACTTAAAAGAAGAAGAGTTTGCTTATAAAAACCTCATAAGCCAAGTAGTAAGGAAGGAAATAAGTAGACAACAAAAACTAGGATCCAAAATTCAAGGAGCAGGAACTATAGTTGATTATGAGAAGCTTGATAGTAAAGAACATGTTTTAGTTATTCAGAAAACCATTATTGAGTTAGTCAGGAAATACAAAGTTAAATTTGATGCTATTAATGTAATGTCTCGGCAGGACTTGATTAGGGAAAAGTTCACAGAAACGGACGCTGATATGTTAGTTTCAACATATAAATATGAGCAAAATGGAGATAATCCTATAAGATTTGTTTTGATAATAAATTCTACAAGGTTGAATAAATACCCCAGTAAAATTTTAATGGATAACATTGTTTACAAAGGATATAAAGGAAATATTACAGGTATGGGTGTGCCTTATGGTGTTGCAGAAAGCTTGGCAGATTTGGTTATCCACGAATATGGACACTTGCTTACTTGCCCTCCTGTATTTGCTAATTTTGATGCATATCAAAAAGCAACCAATGAATCTGGAAGGCAGTATCCATATGTTAAAGATCAGGAAAAAGTATCTGCTTATGCTCTAGAAACAGGTAGGGAATTGTTAGCAGAAATCTTTCTCCGCTATGAGAAGGGTGAAAAAGTCACAAAAGAATGGGCGGATTTTTTTAACATGTATAATCAAAGTACTAGAAAAATTTCAGTACAATAACAGTATTTTGCTAAGTGATACTTATGATCAGTCAATTAAAATATAGCATTAGATAACAATGGCAATACCATGATTTAACTCTTCTTTGGAAAGTATTTCAAAATGAGTTAAATCATGGTATTTAATCCAAGTAATGCTTTGATTATTAATTTCTCTCATAATAATGGATATTTTGCTGGCAATTTGTCCTACATAAGACCATTCTGATTCTTTAATATTTTTATCAAATACTTTCTTAAGATCTGGGCCTACATAAGCAATAGATACTTCTTCACCTTCTGTGTATAGAAATTTATGCGCCACCACATAATCATTTGGGTTTTGTTTTGATAAAAAATCTAAACTTGCCTCCTTTCTATCAGTCATTTCAGTAATAAATCCCATATTTAAAATAATATTAATTTATAACAATTTTTATCTCTTCTGTTAGTTGTGATTTACTAACTACCTCGAAATACGTAATGTCATGATAGAAAATCCAACCAATACTTTGGTTTTCAAGTTCTCTTATGAGTACAGATATTTTTGTCGCTATTTTACAGTCGTAAACCCATTCATCTGAATCCTCAAAACCCTTTTTAGTAAGATTACTTGCATAAACAGCTTGGTTGACATCTTCTTCCTTTGCTTTGTATTTGTAGCCCACAATGTAATCATCAGGATTTTGTGTAGATAAAAAATGTAGACTTGTTTCTTGTCTATCGGTTATGTCATTAAATAATCCCATAATCTTTATTCTAATATGATATTTTCAGGTAATTTTTCTTTCTCGACAATATCAAAATCTTGAATACTGAAGCGATAAAACCAATGAAAAACGATAGAATTGGGGTTCGTGAAATCAATAACTTTACAGGCAACAGGTCCTAAATACTCCCAATTACTGGCTTCGTCAAAATCAGGCTTATCTTTATTTCCGATATAAGCAAAGGCCGAGAAATCGGTATTTTTAAATTTATGTCCCAAAACATAGTCATCTTGATTTTGGGTAACAAGAAATTCTTTGGCTTCTTCAAATCTTTGCCCAACTAATTCTGCGTATCCTGTCATTACACTAATGGTTAAAAGATGAATATACGAAATTTATGTAGGTATATCTCTACCTTTTAGTGAAACATTTTTCCAAGACAAGCTCATCAGCTTATACAGGTATATACTCCAATAGACACTTTCTTAACGACTTATGACCATCCATTTTTTGTAAAAGCCCTGCTCAAAGAGGTACTGGATCAAATGAAGGGAGGAAGCAAACAGAAAAAGGATAGCTTACGGGCACTGGAAAAGAAAAACGAAGCAGACTATAAAAGGCTAAGAGCGGAGGTAGTAAATGAAAACCAAAGATTTAGTCTTACTACTGGAGGCAGTATCAATGTGAATGCTGAAAACAGTAGTCCAAATGCCGCTACTGAGGTTTCTAACAAACTATTCCCCAAGGCTACCTATGCTTCAATGGATAGTACCACCAACGGGACAAAGTTTGAGCAATTGGTGGAAACAATGCTCAGTCTGTACCAAGGGATTGATTGGGAGAATATCCGTTTTGACCAGATAGAAACCTACCTACAAGACCCCGCCAAGTTTACGGTATTACTGGACAAGATCAAAACGAGCCTTGAAGCACTGGGAAAAGACATTGCCGACGATTTACTGAAAAATAATGTCACGGTGATCAAAGGAAAAATTAAAGCCCAAGTGAAAAAAGTCATTGATGACTTGGTCAAAGAGTTTTATGACAAGGAAAGTAAAAAATAAGTGATACGAACTGCTCAACTCTCCAAAGAAATTGAATACAAGATGAAAACAAACTTTCAAAAATATATCCTCAGTAAACGTTGGCTACTAGCCTTCGTTCTACTATCACTGGTACAGGTAAACAGGGCTAAGGCGACCGACCGGGATTCTTTGCAAAAAGTCCATATTGAGGCATCGGTAAAGCTACTCAACCGAGCCATCACCCACAATACACTCAAAAAACCTGCGATAGCTACTAAATATTTGGTAGATCGGCTCAACTATGTAAGTGCAGATGCACAGGGAAAAATTGAAAAGGTACTGGAATATCTGCAAAAAACTACGGGAAAAGAGTTGTATGTGATCATTACCCGGAGTCCAGATATGGTAAATGAGCAGGATGCGGAGGCAAAGTTTAAGCAGGAGACCAAACGTTTCACCGATCAGGTCTACGCTCGGTCTATGTTAGGGACGAATGGGGCACTGGTCACCATCAATTTTGTAAAGTTGGCTACCAAGAAAAAGATTGGGGTGAAAACGACTTATTTGCAAGGTACTGGTATTGCCGTTGGAAATGATTTGGCCCAGAATATAATCAATCAAGTAAATTTTCAGACCACGCTGCAAAATGATGTAAAGAATGCCAATACCGCCGATGATTTGGCCAAGTTGATCATCTATCAAGTACATCAGAAAGCAGGTAATCTTTTGCCTGACTTAAATCTACAAGCGGCAACCTCCACTCAATTAACTGATTATGAAGAGAAATTGGGGTTTGCCATCAATAGCCCTTCTACGAATTGGGCCAGTGTAGAAGTAGTTGAATTGGATGAAACCAAGCTAACTGCATTCAATAATTTAGACGATGTTTCTTGTGGTAAATTAGAAGGAGCACTCACTCCCACTGGGCAAACCATTAGCACTGCGGGAATGACCAACCTTAAATATTGGGAAGCGTGTAATGGAAGCTTGATTTATTTTACTTATGCAGGTAAGAGGTATCGACATATTACAATTAAAGGCAAAGCAGGAGCTACTTGTGGAGGAAAGTTTTTAGGATACTATCCAGTAGAGGACTATAAAAATCTACTGAAACAGCGTAAAAACCTTTTTAAGCAGGTAAAGGTAAATGGTACTAGAAACGTATATACCTGGGAGGCTGACGAACAAATGTTTGGAAACCAATGGTTTAAAGAAGCGCAACAAACCTTGGTAACGGGCAAAAAGGTAGGGGCAAGTATCAAGAGCATAGCCAATCTGATTGATAAAAGCTTAATTCCTACGACTTCTCTCACATCATTTAGAAGTCAGATAGCCCAACTTGGTATTTCGTGTAATACTGATTATTGCTGGACTAATTTGAGAGAGGCTGGCAAACGGATTGAAATTAATAAAAGAGTAAAAGGCCTTATTGTACCTACTGACCAACAGGTGCAAACTAAAGGTAGTTGTCCACCTGTAAAAAAAGGCTATGGGTTATTGGTATACGCCAAATATATCAAAGAGGTTAAAAACAATAAAACCCAAAGAGAAGCCTTGATTGAGTTTGCTGATTTTTTGTCAGAAGAACTTAAATCTCCTCTCCATTTTAGCTTGGTAGATCTCTCCAAAAACCAGCAGGGAGTAGATGGCGGAACTACCATTTCGGGCAAAAGGCTTCCTTATCAAAAATTTGAACTCACCAATCGAGTACTGGCAGAAATCTTCAAACGTGGTTTTAAAAGCTTGGAAGAACTAAAAGCTTATTACAAACACAAGTTTAAGGCCAGGGTATCAGGTACTCAGCAAGAAGCTCCAGTACTGCGAGATGTATATGCTACCCACGATTTATGGTTTGGAGTAATTAAAACTGGTCCTAAAGCTTACAATGCCAAGGCACCAGATCATAAGCGGCCAGGGCACCGCTATATGTATACCTTGAATGATTTGATTATGCGCTATCGTATTATCAATGATAATTCTTCGGGGGCTTTTGGGCGAGTCATTCAAGAAGCCGAACGTAAGCAAAAGGCTTTACCCATTGACCAGGAAGATGGTGTTGAACAATACCGAGCGTTGTTTGGCACCAATTCGGCGGTTTATTTTGCCATGCAAAGTATTTTTGTAGAACTAGAACCTATTCCCCTTCGGGCATCCATACTAAGATCGGCTCGTCGAGTCTTTTTCAAGCCTAAGAGCCGCAAAACCTTCTCGAACCTTACCCCTGATGAAGTCGCCGCAGTGGTGAAAAATGTGAATAGAGATGGCATATTAAGGCGTTTGACTGGTAAACTCAAACCTTCGCTGAAAGCTTTGGTGCAAAAAACAATGGATGTAAAAGGATTGCTGGTGTCTTTAGATAAAACCAGAAAAATTATCTCCATTGGTAAAGTTACCCGACTCACGAGAAGTTTTGCCGTAAAACAACAAGTACAAATCTTCTTAAATCAAGGCAATAAAATTCAAATAGATGGACAAATTATACGAAAAACCATCAATGGAGTCGCCGAATCGGTAGAAAATCTGGGCAAAGAGGTAGTAGTAAAAGTAAAAAAGACTGGGGTAGATTTGAGTGGTAAAATGGAGATTGCCTTTATCCAGGGTAAAATGTGGATGCGGGAACAAGCCAGTTCGTTGGCGAAGTTTCTGCCTACTGCTTCAGCCAATCAGATTATCCAGTCTCTTCGACAACTCCCCGAAAACCTGGTACAAGTAACCCGACAAGCCGATGATATTTTGATCAAAGATTTGGCAAAAAACACCCTTGCTGCCCTCAATAAGAAGGGTATACAAGTAAAGCGGTGGGTGGACCTTACGTATGGTGGTACCGTAAAAAATGTGAAAGGTAAGGTTAGGGAGATTTTTTCGGGAAGATATTTAGCTAAGAATAAAAATAATAAACTAGGAATTTGCCTTCGGGACGGTACTTGTTTTGTGGCAGGGACATTAATTTACGCTTCAAGCAGCCTTCAACCCATTGAGCAAATTCAAGCCGGGAATCAAGTATATGCGGGTGATCCGCAAAGTTGCTCACAAACCCTCAAAGGTGTAGAAGCGACCTTTGTACGCACCACCCCTGTGCTGGTAAAATTAGGCTTCCTCCAAGAAAGCATTTATGCCACTCCTGAACACCCTTTCTTTGGCCTTAAAAACCAGCAAATATTAGCAGGTAATATCAAAAAAGGCGATACCCTCAAAACTTATAATGGCTATGCCATTGTGCAAAACACCCGTACCATTGATACCACCGCTACGGTGTACAACTTCCACGTCAAAGATTTTCATACCTATTATGTAGGAAGAACCAAGTTGTGGGTGCACAATATGATGAGTCATTCACTTTTTGATGCTTCGGTAGATGCACGGCTGAAAAAACTCAAGATAAATAGCACAGGTGACAACAAGGAAGCTCGTGAAAAGTTTATTGCCGATATGGGAAACCACAGTAATTTCAATGCAGCAGTTCATAAGGATGTAGACCTTGTTGATAGTTGGTGGATATTGTATAAGTTAAAAATGGATGAAGCTGCCAGAACCAGCATCTCTACTATCCCAGGGCAAAATACAATACTAGAGGTGATTAGCAAACACCTGAAGGCACATTCCACGAAAAAATCCAGTGACCTTTTTCTTGAAATAAAATGGGTAAGAGGGTATGAAAGATGGGTACAAATTGGCCAAAAATTTGATGATAAACTGCGCGCACAAATAGCGAAACTAAAGCTCCCGGATCATCTCATTACCCAATTAGCCAGTGACATGGTCAAAAGCAATCACTTTCTTTATGGTCAGCTACAGAAAAACCCCAAACTCATGGGAAGCTGGGAAACCCTGCAAAGGTTGGGAGCAAACGAAGCTACAAGAATAGGGCAGAATAATACATTTGGAACCATCAGTAACCACTTGAATGCCAATCCTGGTAAGACTCCCAAGGCATTGGCCGACGAAATTGAAAAGGTGGGTGGAATGAACCGGTGGACGAAAATTGGTCAGTTAAAGGCATTTAATGACAAAATGAGGGCAAAGATAGCGGAATATGGACTTTCTGATAAGCAGATCAATGCGTTGATAAATGACCTAAACAAAAGTAGTACATTTCATGGCAAGGTCAAGAAAGAACCAGAATTGATAGGTGATTGGCTTGTTTTGAAAAAACTGAAAGCAAGTGACGCCATGAGGAGAGGGGAAGATGAAGTATTGGCAGCGATTAGAAAGCATAGAGCCAGCAACGGAAACAAGGAACCAGCTGCTGTAGTAAAAGAGATTGAAGATGCTGCCGGAATTGATCGGTGGATGCGTATTGGTAAGATGGAAGTGGTGAATGATGCTATGCGGACAAAAATAGTTGAATTGAAGCTGACGGATGCCCGCTTGAAAGAGCTCGAGAAATATTTAAAAAACGACCAAGACTTACAAAAGGAATTTAAAGCCCACCCGGAGTATGTACGGGGCTGGGACGTTTTGAGTAAAGATGAAATAAGCATTACTTTAGATAATTTGCCCGATGCTTCCTATTACTGGAAAGAAATAAAAGAAGCAGGAGGGTATAAAAAATGGTTCAAGGCAAGCAGAGGATCAAAGCTATTACCTAATGCTGTTGTTGCACAAGCAAAATTGGTACTTAAACACTCTAGTAAGAAAAAAGACATTAAAATCAAGCAAAGTAAATCATTCCTTGGAAAGCAAGTATTTTTGGTGGATAAACAAGGGAAACGAATTGCTGAAGTAATTTATGAGAAAACTAGTGGGTATTCTTTAAATTTTAAAATGTGGAAAGTTAAACAAAATGGCGAAGTTATTTTTAAGTCTAATGTTGTAAACTCCAAGA
The DNA here is from genome assembly GCA_003483885.1 of Microscillaceae bacterium. Lineage (GTDB taxonomy): Bacteria > Bacteroidota > Bacteroidia > Cytophagales > Microscillaceae > Microscilla. The sequence continues at coordinate 7,487 of DMXI01000202.1, read as the reverse complement.
ATTTGAACATTGTACCTGATGACCTTCAAGCCCTTGGGTTAGATAGGCTTTTCTTTGCCAAACATTGGTTTAATAAACTGAAGCCTTGGTATGGTAATGTTTTGAAAAACGGAGGTGGAAATGTACACTTTCCACAAGGGAAAAGCCTGGAGAGTTTTCACCCTACTCCAGCCTGGATAAATGCCAATCAGGAAAAGAGAATGGGATTTACCGGGGCCCTTGATTTCAAAAGTGGGGACATATGGTTTGGGGTATCGCTCAAACACCCTGGAGGAATAGATGGACAAGAAGTAATGAGGATAAATAAGATCGATGAATCGGATGTGGTAGGGTTTAGTGGGGGGCATCAACAGGTACGTGACATGCTGCATAAGAAACTGGGGTATCCAGGAACAGGAGTGAGTAGAATGTATTTAGGATTTCATATAGAAATACCCCCGGGGGGCAATCCAAACAAAGAGATGTGGGTGGGGTTTAGGTCCACTGGTTTGAACAACTCGTATAATTTTCGATCGATTACCAACAAGACAAATCCCTACCTAATTACAGGTGATGAAATTGATAATATTTTAGCGCCCAATTATCAAGCGTATGTCATGAAAATCTTGCAGAAAAACTTTCCTAACTACACCATTATGAAAAAAACGGATAGATATTGATATGATTGAATTACAAAAAAACTTTACCTTCCCTGAAGATGGTTTAGATGCTGCGGAGGCTCCCAATATAGAGATGCTTTGGGTACCGCCATCTGGAGTATTTGAAATGGGGGTAGGCAAAACGGACAAAGAAAAATTTGATACCACCATTAGCCACGGCTTTTGGCTAAGCAAATACCCGGTTACTCATAGCCACTGGCATGCCCTCTCACAATTTATGAACCACGACAATATCTTGAGCGAAGTACATAAAAACTATCCCTATTTACAAAGTTGGGAAAGTATTGTCCGTTTATGCCTACATCTTAATATAAAAATGGAAGCAGTACTGCCCGAAGGGTATCACTTTAGCCTGGTAAAAGAAACCCAATGGGAATACGCCCATAATGCTAGTGATGGGGAACAAGCATTGAATGCATTGCCCAAAGAAGAGGATGCTAGGTTGGGTTATCCTGATTATTATCGTTCTTGGGAGGTAGGCCAAGAAGAACCCAATCCTTGGGGTTTTTACGATATAAGAGGGTATCGTATGGAGTGGTGCTTTGATGTTTTTCAAGAATATCCTGATTCTTACAACTACCCTCACCTTTGCAATGAAGCGGGCGTTTTTGAAGATTGGTGTGCCAATAACATCTTGAAAGCTTACCTGATGGATGCCTATGATTTTGACGTAGAAGCAATAGACGCATACAACGCGCAAAAACTTGATGAAGTGCTCACGCATCACTTTACCTTAAGAACGGGCAAATGGGGAGGGGAAACCAGTGGGCGAATTTATAGACATTATAGAGAACCAGCCATGTTTCGTATCTGCCTGCGGAAGATTGAGCCTTTTGATCGTTCAGATTTGGCAGTTATATTACCAAAAAAAAGACGATATTTATCCTTTAAAGAAGAATTACCTTGGCAATATAATAATAGCACAGACTCGAGCCCTGATGATGCAGCGATGAACAATTTGGTACCCCACCAGGAAGTAGCAGATAATTCAGACTATAACACCAAAATACTCCAATTGCTGCAAAGCGACGACCCAGCAAATGTAGAGTTGGCTTTTCAGCTATGCGTAGCACACAATGGAGTGTATAACAGCGAAGTAGCCCTGTATTTACAATTCCATGTCCTGTTGTGTCTACGCTATGGTTTGGAATTGGATTATTGCAGCACAATAACGGAACTGAATCTAGAGGAGAAGGGTTTGAAGAGCTTGCCACCCGAATTTGTGCAGTTGCAAGCTTTGGAAGAGTTGAGTTTATGGAATAACCATTTTGCCAGTTTACCGCCCGAACTGAGTAAATTGAAGGCTTTGAAAAGCTTAAATTTAGAGGGTAACTTGTTTGGTAGCCTGCCTATCGAGATAGTGGAATTACAAACTTTGGAAGGATTGAGTTTAGCAGCCAATGGGTTGATCAATTTATCCCCAGAAATAGGGAAATTACAAAACTTGGTGGCATTAATATTGGAATCTAATGCCTTAACCAGCATTCCTCCTGAGTTGGGACAGTTACAGAATCTATTTGATTTGAATTTGGATACTAATAGATTAACCAGCCTTCCTCCTGAACTGGGACAGCTACCAAACTTAGCCTTATTGGATGTAAGGAATAATCAGTTATCTGATTTGCCTGCTGAATTAGGGCAGTTGCAGGCACTGACACACCTGGTATTAAGCAACAACCAGTTACAAGACCTGCCCCCTGAACTAGGTCAATTACAGGCGCTGGAAGAGTTAATTATTGGGGATAACTCACTCACCAGCCTCCCCCCCGAATTAGGGCAATTACAGTCATTGGATGCATTGTATGCCGAAAATAATCAACTCACCAGCCTCCCTCTAGAATTAGGGCAGTTGCAAAATCTATTTGAATTGCATTTAAGCAATAACCAATTGACCAACCTGCCTGCCGAACTGGGCCAATTACCGTTATTAAAAGTGTTGGATGTAAAGAATAATCAACTGACCAGTTTACCTCAAGAGTTAGGGCAATTGCAGAACCTGCAAGAATTGCATCTGCAAGGTAATCCATTACCACCAAGTGAGGTAGAAGCTCTGAGGGCAAAATTGCCTGAATGTACCATTAATTTTTAAGAGCTGTGTTTAATTGACTACTGAGAAGAAAAACAATGGCTGATTCAGATTATAACGCCAAAATACTCCAATTGTTGAAAAGCGACGACCCAGCAAACATAGAGTTGGCTTTTCAGCTATGTGTAGAGCACGATGGGGTGTATAACAATGAAGTAGCCAGCTACTTGCAAGACCATGTGTTGTTGTGTTTGCGCTACGGTTTGGAATCGGACTATTGCAGCACAGTAACGGAATTGAATTTAGAAGAGAAGGGCCTGAAGAGTTTGCCGCCCGAATTGGGGCAATTGCATAACCTGCAAGAATTGAATTTATGGAATAACCATTTAGCCAGTTTACCGCCTGAATTAGGACAATTACAAGATTTAGTAGTTTTAGATTTAGGGTATAATTCATTGAAGAATTTACCGCCTGAATTGGGGCAGTTACAAGCTTTGGAAAGCTTGAATTTAGGAACCAATTTTATGACTAGCTTGCTACCTGAAATAGGGCAATTACGAGGTTTGTAATAATAATCAAGTTTTTACCTGCTTGTTGATCCAAAAAAGTGGCTCTACCCATCCTCCCTCAACTGATGATTGCACGGTCTTTTATGGCAAATAAGATTCTTTCACCATATCGCTTGGTATTGTTGCTTTCTCCTCCAAAAAGCGGTTTTGCTCCTGGTGAGCACCAACAACCCTTAATACCCCTCTGGGCGTTTACTTTCGTCGCCATCATAGCAACCTTTACATCAACTTTATTTACCCTTCCCATACCGCTCTAACACTGCTAACTCGCTCGCAATCGCTGCCAGTTTGATCTCTAGTTTTAGTAGCACCTTTTGCCCATTTTTCTCCAGCTTTTCCTGAGTGAGCCTGTAGTGCAACCGAAGCCAGCTTTGCTGGTGTTTGGGTTTATCATCCAGCTGGGCATTGGCTTGAGCAAAGGCATGGTAAGCCCGCAAGCGCTTTTGATAAGTAGCTCGCTGTTGGTCCAATTTTGCTTGCCATTGTTTTTGCTGGTGCCTGAGTAGTACGATTCGTTCTCGTGCGTACGCTTGTACTTCCTGCTGCTCGGTTTGCTGGTATGCTTTTGCTTTAGTCAATGCCTCGAGAGGTTTGGATATCTCCAGGTATCGGTTGAGCTCCAGTACTTGGGCAAATTTTTCATTAGATAATTGGCGTAGATCGTTTTCTACCATTTTTAGGGTATTTCGCGGAATGGCCAGGTATTGACTTAAGTGATATTGGCTTACATTCAGTAGTTGTCGGGTATGTGGTATCAGTCCCATAAGTAGTAAGAGATGTGAGGTAGGTTGTACCCAAAACTTTGTACCTGAAAAAATGGGTACAGCAAAACGGGTACAAAAATCGGTACCTAAAATTTTGTGCCCAAAAAAACAGGTACAACAAAATGGGTACACTCAAGGCCAACAAAAACCCAGCGTAATGGCTGGGTCGTATAAACATACAATGTATGTGATGATGCGCTATAATCTTAGTCTTAAGGCGATTACAAGGTGACCTTTTTGTCCTGTACTTGTTGAGTCAAGGCATCGTACAGCGGAAGGTCGTTTTCCATCCGATTGTACTCTAGCTGCTTAAGCAAGAGATCTTCTTTGCTGTATTGCTCTACCCGTTCGCTTAAGATTCGCTTGCGTACTGCTAAGCGGTCCAGGTCTTTGAGGTAGCGATCTTTGACAGCACTATCGGGCATGGTATCTACCATGGTTTGGAGCGCCTGTTGCAGAGGCTCTACTGTTTCCAGTTCCGAAAACGATTCTTCGCTGGCGGCTTCATGTCGTTCAATACTGATACGCTGGATGGTGAGCTTGCTTTCGGCTACTTCTTTGTCTTTGGCCAAAATCTCCAGCAGGGCGTCGCATTCTTCAACTGTTTTCAGTTGATCTATGGAATAATTCATGTTTTGATTAGGTTAATTGTGGATAAGTTCGATCGATACTTAAATAATTTAACTGTTAAAAGTTACGCACAACCCTTTACTTATGTTTCATTTTTTCAACATAATTATGGTTTGGTTAACATTTTTTGTGTGAAAAATAAACATATGGTGGTAATGATATCAAAAACATGAGGCTTATTGAAAAACTAAGGGCAGGTGTGCGGTTGGCCAAGGCAAAGCGGTGTTTTCATTTCCCTGTTTTCTATCATATCCCACCCAGCTATATATTTCGTTACTGTATGCTTCCAAATCGGTGTATATTTGAAATAGTAACGCACCACGCCATTGTGTATAAATTCTGCAGCGAGGATGATTGTTTCTTCTTCTATTGAGTCATTGCATTGGTGCTATATTGTTGACCCAATCAAATGGGGTGTTTTGTTATAATTTTTGACTTTGATGATTATTTTACACCTTAGCTTTATGAAACCTTTGTCAAAAATCATTTTTATTTAGGCTAAAAAATGCAAGCAGAAAGTTTTATTTCCATAAAACCATCCAGCAAAAAATTAAGACAATATATCGCATACTATTATTTTCACAGTGCGGCTGATCCATCACTTAAAAAACATTTTCTCTATTACCCTAATCACAAAAATGCAGTTACAGTTTATAAAAACTCCAGCATTATTTATCAGCCTGGTTATTCAGCATCGGTACCTTGTAACCATACACCCATCAGCATACTTTACTCAGGCATTCAAAGCCAATACCGAATTGCCGAAATTCAAGCCCCCTTTGATAAAATAGGCATTGTATTTCAATCCTTGGGTATCAACCACTTCTTAAAAGGTAATTTAGATGAGGTGCTTCCGCGCACCGATGATAAAAGCTTTGATCATTTTGGAAAGTCATTCAAAGAAGCTTGCCTAATGGCTTACAATGAGCCTTTACCAGATAAAAGAGTGAATATTTTAGATGATTTTTTTCAGGTAAATTACCAGACCTTTCGCGAAGAAAACCTCGTGAAATGCATTAATTATATAGAAAAAATAGCTGATAAGCCAACCGTACAACAACTCTCAGCGCAGTTTCACATGCATCGTAGAACACTGTTACGTTTATTTAAAACTCACATAGGATGTTCAGTAAAAACCTACATTGACATTGTTCAATTTAGAAAAGCCATCAACAATTACCTAAACCCCATAAAAGATCCCAAAAAACTGACCGAATTAGCCCATCAATATCATTTTTATGATCAATCTGAGTTTATCAGACATTTGAACAAACTTACTGGAAGTAATCCTCGCCACTTTTTTAACAGTCTTACTACCCTAGGTTCTGAAAATACTTTCTGGACTATTAAATAAACCCTTGGCGAGTTTTGTCTCATTTTACCAAGTTTTTTGGTGTTTCCACTGATAATTTTGCTTAAAAACCAATCATCATCATGAAACACATATTGATAATACTTTGCTGCTTATTGCCTTTTTTGTCGTTTACTCAGCCAAAATCGCTTGACTATACCATTGACTCTAAAGTATTTGGCTCCAAACGAGCAATCAAAGTTTTTTTACCAAACAATTTTCAACCTACAGATTCCCTACCAGTCATTTACCTATTCGATGCTCAGTGGGATCAATTCTACCACTTAACCAGTGCTACTATAGACTATCTCATGGCCATTCGCCAATTACCAAAATGCATTTTGGTTGGTATAAAATCGGTCAAGCGTCAGTACGAATTGACCCCTGCACCAGTGAATGACGATTGGAAAATACCCTCGCTTGGGGGAGCAAAAAAACTGCAGAACCATTTAGCAAATGAAGTTTTTCCATTGATAGATAGTTTGTACCATCCTGTGTCATTTAGGATTGCCATAGGTCATTCATTGGGAGGGACTTTTATTTTAAATAGTATTGTTGATGCCCCCAAGTTGTTTAATAGCTACATTGCAATAAGCCCGAATCTGCAAATTGATGATGAGGAAATTATCCTAAAATTTCAGCGCAACCTGGATCAGATTGTCAAAACCAAAAAATATATCTTTACAACCAATGGTATCGAAGGAAACGTAGATGCCATGTTTTTGAGGTACAATCAAAAGCTGGATACACTTTTAAGGAAGCGTTCTAATACCTCTTTTGAATGGTTTTTTACGTCATATCAAAACCTTGATCATGCGACAATCCCTCTGAGAAGCATGTACAATGGATTAATAAAGCTTTCAAAAAAGTGGAAAATACCCTCTGATACCTTAGCTGTTTTCATTACAAATAAACGAGGCTTTAAAAATCAGGTAATACAGTTTTATCAAAAACTAGCTCAATGGACAGGATATGTCTATACCCCAGCACTCCACACGTTTGATGAATTGGCTCGTTATTGTGTGCGTAAAAAACAATATACTGATGGATTGGAAATGTATAATTGGGCCATTAAAACCTATCCTAAACAAGCGAATCTATACCATGCTAAAGGAGAGTGCCTGGAAAAACTCAAACAAAACAAGGAAGCTAAAAAAACATATTTGCAAGCGCTACAAATATTGTCTCAACAAAAGGAGCTATCTAAAGATGATTATCAGTTTTATCGCAACAAAATCAATCAAAATCTAAAGAGGTTGAACCAAAAGTAATTGACCCGATAATTGTGCCTTATTCTAATAGTTGTTTGAAGTAGTTTACACCTGACAGATAGGCTGTTTAGAATTGATGAATTTTCCCGGTAGAACCACATGCGCGTCAACCTAATGACGACTATATTTGAATAAAACCAGGTCATAACTAACTGTTTATGAATGTACTACCTTGAACAACGGGTGCCCGGTTTTCGCCTTATTTTGTTGGCGTTAA
>DMXI01000201.1 GCA_003483885.1 Microscillaceae bacterium | reverse complement strand
TTTTTTGCTTCGTTTTTTTGGCTACAGAAAAAAATGAAGGGCTGTTGAGGTTTTAAATACCTGATCTTTAAATAGATACTTCCCTGATTAAGAGGTCTAGATTTAAAAAAATCAAGTTAGGCACAGAACTTAAGTTGACTCGCATGCAATGGAATCGGGATTTACAACCAGTTCCCTTGGCTTTGCTCAGGACTTCGGGTTGCGTAACGCATCGCGGAGCCATATAACAATGTAGCCATTTAACCATCATAAGAAATAGATTTGGAATAAACTGCTTATAGCACATCTGAGATATCAGTTTTTAAAAAAAACTCCTTTCTTTTGCAAGCCTTACTCACCTTTTCCTTGTTGGGCAATATCACCCTCTTTATATTTCTTTAGCTTTTACGCCAAGCCAATTTTCAAAAACATCTCACTTTCTTCGTATAAATCGAGCAACTCAAATGACCAATCTGGAGTCTTTAAGAAAGTCAGGTATAATCATTACTTTTCAGAAGTAAAGCATCAGTAAAAAAGTATCTTTTATAAAGAACTGTTAATATTGTGATAAGACTTCTGATGTAAGATTAAATTATCTATAATCATTCAATATTGGTAAAAATATTTTATTTATTTCTTAAATGAATAAGTACAGAAAAAGTAGGAGCGGGCTTATATGTATGGTATTTTTGTTAACAGGATTTTTTTTCCAAAGCTGGGGTCAAACTTACTATCCTTATCGTAAACATGAATATTCTTTCTCCAAGAAATGGGGCTTTGCAGACAGCTTAAAACGCATGGTAATTTCCCTGCAATACGACGAAGTAAATCCTTTTGTAGATGGTGTAGCAAGAGTTAAAATCAATGGGAAATACCGGTTTATAAATAAAAAACAAGACTACATCAACAATATAAAGTACGATTATGCGACCAATTTTAACGATAGTCTCGCTATTGTAAAAAGAGGAAGTGGCTGGGGGGTAATCGATACGCAAGGCAAACCTGTAACTCCCTTAATGTACGACAGGGTCTATCCTTATAAGAATGGCTATGCGGCGGTGATTTACAATCGTCGTTATGGATTCATCAACCGTCAAGGCAAATTAGTAATTAAACCCGAGTATGACTATGTACACCCTTTTGGCAAAAAGTACACTGGAGTGAGGATTAGAGGCTACTGGGGATTTATCAATCGAAAAGGTGAAATTGTAATTCCTACAAAGTATAAAGACGTAAGCAATTTTAAAGAAGGCTTGGCGTTGGTAAAATATGAAAATCGCTATGGCTACATAAACACCAAAGGTCAGTTGATGATTAACTATCAATTTGAGGCCGCGGTGAGTTTTCAGGAAGGAATGGCAAGAATTGAAAAAAACGGCTATTCTGGATTTGTAGACAAGCAAGGTTGGCTAATAAAACCCAAGTATTATGCAGTGGTGAGTTTTAAAGAAGGGTTGGCAAGAGTAAAAAACGCTACCTCGTGGGGATTTATAGATAAAAGAGGGGATACCATTGTTCCATTTAAATACAAAGAAGCTACGAGTTTTTATGAAGGCTTGGCCGGAGTAAAGACTGGAGACAAATGGGGATTTATTAATAAACAAGGCAAAATGATCATACCTCAGGAATATAACCGGGCAGATGTGCCTCGAGATGGACTCATCAGAGTAAAAAAAGGAGATAAATGGGGTTTTATCAACAAGCAAGGCAAAGAAGTAATTCCAATTAAATATGATTTTGTAAATAGTTTTCAATATGGAGTATCGAGGGTAAAGTATAATAATGAGTGGATTTATATAGATAAAAGGGGAATGGAATATGTGGATTATTGAAAACCTCAATTTGTATTTGTAATATTGTATTTTATATGCGTAAGTGTGCAAAAACTTACACGAAAATGTAGGTAATGGCACGATTTTTTACCACTAGTTAATATATTAATTGTATTTTTCTAAGAGTAAGCACTTCGCAAGACTTAATATGTCATGATGAGTATAATTAGAAAAGCGTTTGTTTTAATCATAGTAGCGGCATTTGCTTGTCTACTAACCACAGAGTATGGGTTTGCGCAAAGAAGACCAAAACCCCCAAAAACGTCTAAAAAGGACACTACAAAAAAGAAAAAACCTCTTTTTGTAATTATTAAACCTACCCTAATCCCTTTTAGGAAAGATACGTTGTGGGGTTACGCCGATACGAACCGGCGTCTGAAGGTAAAACCTCAATTTAGTGAAGCTTATCCCTTAATAGAAGGCATGGGACGGGTACGCAAAGGAGACAAATGGGGATTTGTCAACAAATCAGGTCGTTTGATTATTCCACCTCGTTACGAAAGAGTAAATGATTTCAAAGGAGGTTTGGCAATGGTACAATCCAATTCAAAATGGGGATTTATCAGTAAAATTGGAAAAGTAGTAGTACCAATCGTGTACGATTACTTGTATGATTTTAGCGGTGGCATGGCTGCCGTTGGTAAAGGCGGAAAAGTAGGCTTCGTGAACAAACGAGGTAAGTTGGTAGTGCCTACTAAGTATGACGGAACCAGTAGTTTTAATGAAGGCTTAGCCGCAGTAGGTAAAATTATGGGTGACCAGGCTAAAATGGGATTTGTCAACAACAAAGGGCAAGAAGTTATTCCATTGAAGTATGAGAACGTAAATGATTTTAGCGAAGGCTTGGCGTTGGTATACCAAGGCGGCAAGTGGGGCTACATCAATAAAAAAGGACAAGTAGTGATCCCTATGCAGTTTGAGCTGGCCTATGATTTTAGCGAAGGCTTGGCCAAAGTAAACAAAACTGGTAAGTGGGGGTTCATCAATAAGAAAAATCGCGAAGTAATCCCTTTCAAATACGATGAATCTTCTCATAGTTACGGTACCTTCAAAGATGGACTTATTCGGGTGAGATTGAACGGAAGAGAAGGTTGGATCGATCGTAGAGGTCGCGAATTGGTAGCTTTGAAATATCGTGGTGCCAATGACTTTAGTGAAGAACTGGCCGCCGTAAACTTTAATGGTAAGTGGGGATATGTAAATAAAGTAGGTAGACTCAGAATACCCATGAAGTACGACAAAGCACAAGATTTTAGTGAAGGTTTAGCCGCGGTAATGTTCAGAGGTAAGTGGGGATTTGTAAACCATAGAGGAAAAGTAGTTATTCCTTTTAAATATTCTAAAGCAGATAGCTTTAAAGAGGGAGTTGCGAAGATCCAGTTTGGTGGCAAAGACGGATTCATAGATCGCAAAGGAAATCAGTACTTTTAAACACTGATTATAAGATATATAAAAAGAAAACGGACGCCCAAAGCGTCCGTTTTTATTTTGTCTATAAAGTTGAAATACCTTCGATAAGGTTATCGAGTTACTAACATCTTTTTCGTTTCTACGGTACCACTGGCTTCTATACGATAAAAGTATACCCCAGGTATCAGACGCGATGCATCAAACGATACTCTAAAGTTGCCTTTGGGATGACTTGGGTTTTCTACCAATACCTGTATTACCGCCCCTTTACGATCAATAATTGATAAACGCATATTGGTGTTATCATTCACCAGATAATAGCGGATTGTCGTGAGATTCACCACTGGGTTTGGCGTGTTTTGATACAAGAAAAACTTCGGTAAATTTTCCGTAGGAGTTCCTTTAAAAGCTTGGTTAATAATAGGCTGTTCTTTACCCTCTGCGTTAGTAATTGGCTCAAACGTTTTCAACAAGTAAGTTTCCAATTCTGAATCTCTCACCGAAAACCAGTCTTTGAGTACCGAGGTATATACCTGACGATAATCATATTGTACCTGAAGGTTTGAACCTCGCACTAAGTTGGTTAAGTCTGCATTGTCTCCAATAACACCACCCTCAGCACCATTTCCAAAAATAAACATAGGAGCAGCCGTTCCGTGGTCAGAACCATAACTACCATTAGAGCGTACCCTGCGACCAAACTCAGAGATAGTCATCCCCAATACTCTATCATCTTGCCCTTGAGCACGCAAATCATTGAAAAAATCGCGCATAGCAGTAGACAAATGAGAGAGCAATACCGCATGTCGTCCAGTGTCAGTAGCTCCAACTTCTACCTGTTGGCTGTGCGTGTCAAAACCACCCAACTGCACCATATAAATTCTAGTCTTACTTCCTCCTGAAATAAGGCGGGCGATGATTTGTAACTGGCGAGCCAAGCCATTGTTTCTTCCTACGCCAATAGGGACCTCTCCTGGAAATTGTAGACGATATTCAATGTCATTGGTGCCTTTGTCATACACCTCCTTGATACGGGTCGCATACTGATGCGCCTTTTCGTTCATTTGCTTCAAATAAGTCAAACTTTTTCCGTAGTTGGTGTTGATGTCCAGGTTAGAAGTAAGCGTAGAACGAGCACCTTTATTTACCAGATTGAAAAATGAGTCTGGATTACGGAAAGCAATACTTGTAGTAATACCCTCATTTCGGCTAAAACCAATAGAAGATTGCGAGCCAATCTCAATAGCCAATGGATCAGGCATCTCATCAGTGGGGTAAGCTACCGGATAATCAGGAAAAGCATCATTGAGGTAGCGTCCCATCCAGCCCGAACCAGTAGGATCGGAAGGGTCACCAGCGGTAAGCCACAAATCACGCCCTTTAAAGTGAGAAAGAGACATCCTGGGGTAACCTACATTTTGAATGACGGTAACCCTACCTTCGTCGAACATCTCTTTAGTATCGCGCATAGAGGGGTGCATTCCAGTACGACTGGTAAGGTTCCATAATCTTTTTTCCGGTAAGGCGAGGTTACTACGGAAGTTAAAATACTGGGCATATTGATCAATAGGAACGATGGTATTTAATCCATCATTTCCTCCTGAAAGGAATACAATTACAAGAATACGATCTTCTTTGGTGCCTTGGGAAGCAAGCTTGGTGAGGTAATTGGTAAGACCCAGGCCATGAGCAGGCATACTACCCACAAAGGCAGAAGCTCCAGCCATCGTTTGAATAAAACGTCTTCGTCTCATATATGTAGAATATTTTTAAGTCAGAATAAAAAATGGGTAAACAATGTGATTAATACAGATGGTATTCTTCCAGACGGAACAGGGTTACAAACATGGTTTCTAAACGAGTAGCTGCGGTGGCTTTATCATTTTGCCATACAGAGGCCCAATCAGTGCCCAAAGCATTCGCCAGTGCAGTGATTTGCTCCGAAGAAAGTGTTACTGGGAAAATATAATTGGCAATCTCGTTTATAAGAGTAGTTGCATTGGTGGCATCGCTAATGTTACCATTCGTAACACCATTCTCAATATATGCTACCAAGTCTATTTTCAGGGTTTGTGTACCTGTTTCGGTATTGGTATTATCACGAATGCTTACGTTTACCCCTTTGGTAAATTCATCGGAGAAACAAAAACGTAAAGGAAGGGTGAGCGTAGTGATCCAATCCTCATGATAGATTGGAGCCTGGTGGTAAGCTTTCCAACCTGCTACTTCTGGTGGATCGTATATTTCTTGTTGCAACTCTTCACAATAATCTCGCAATTTTGCAATGTAACTGTAGTTTTCAAAAGTATCCACCGTACCCAGGTTTTGCTGGAAGTGACGCATGGTTCCTACAATAAAATCTACTGGACTTTTGATAATAGCTCCCAACGAACTAGTTACTTCGTAAAAGTGAGCACTCTTGAACAAATTATCCAACACCGGCTTTAATTGGTAGTTGTTATTTACCATCACTGAAGCCATTTGAGGAATAATGTTTTGGTCTACAGCGTCACTGATTTTTGGGTATACAAAAAAGCGATAAAGCGCCCGACATAAGTAAGGAGCGGTGGCACTTTGGGCGAAAATCATATTGATCATATCGTCCAACTCATTGATGCCGTCTGTCCCACTTCTACCAGTGATTACCTGATTATTAAATTTATCACTAAAGGTTTTGTCCGTTTCATCGTGTACAGTATCACGAAACTCGCTAAAAGGTGGTAAGCCAGCACGCTGGGTAGGTAATGCGCTGCTATGACGAAAACCAGTCAATACCCTCGCTGCGGCAATTACATCTGCCTCGGTATAGGTGGTATAATCTTCTTCGTCAATTTGAGGACCTTTTCCAATGGTGTATAACTCTAACAGCTCCCGGCCAAAGTTTTCATTTACCCTGGTTTTGGTGTTGAGCGTTCCGTCCAAAAACAGTAACATTGCGGCATCTTTGGACATTTCTACCGAAAACTGTTGCAAACTATATTGACCGAAGGCACAGCTTCGGTACAGTTTATTTTGTTGGAACAGGTACGGATAGGCCATTCCATTATTAGAAATAATGGTTGTAAAATGGACGTGTAACCATAAAGTCAATTTTTCAATAACCGTTTGTTGAATATTTGCATCTAACATACGGCGAATCCACCAGGAGATTACATACTCCAGGCGTTTGTCATTGGAGGTAGGCGGGGGAGGATCTTGGTTTGTGAGATACTCTTGGTCTAACCTCATGTCGTTGCCCGAGGGATCAAGTGGCGGATTGGGATGGGTAGGGTTGGTTTGCCCCATTAACCCCAATAACTGATCAACGGCAGCATCCACAGAACCTAAGTCTGTATAGGTCTTAATCTCCTGACGATTTGGAAAAATCGAGGCACGACGTAGTAAATGGGCGGCTGTTTGGGTAGTCCAGTTACCAGTGTATTTTTCTAAACTCATAGCAAAATGTTTTCTAAGCAGTGTGTTAGGGTTTAGGAACCTAATTTGAAACTATAAACAACAAGCATAATTAGTGGTTGAATGTTTTTGTTAGAGCATATTTAAACTTTGTCTTAGAGCAAAAGATGATGAGATGATTTTCTTTTAACCTAGCTTATAATTTTAAATACCCTCTTAGGAATACACAGAAATGCACCCTGAAATAACGTAATGTTTGAGTACTAAGATACAAGATAATCGAGGGGAACGCTAAAGTTTTTCACAAAGCTTTCTAGCGAAGTTGTTTAACTGGTTGATAAAGAGTGGGTTAAAGGTATGTCTTAGATTTTGCGACATACCTTTAAATAAAGAAGTGTAATCAAAACTAGTTTTTCATTTTATCGATGATGCCATCTGTAATACCAGAAGCAGAGAAACCACCATCATGAAACAAGTTTTGCATAGTGACCATACGTGTCATATCAGAGAATAGTGTGATGATGTAGTTGGCACAATCATCGGCAGTAGCATTCCCTAAGGGCGACATACGGTCTGCATATTCATAAAAAGCATCAAATCCATCGATACCAGTACCAGCCGTGGTTTTGGTAGGTGATTGTGAAATCGTATTGACACGTACTTTTTTGCTCATACCATAACGTGCTCCATAACTGCGCGCTATAGATTCTAATACGGCCTTGGCCTGAGCCATATCACCGTAAGTGTCAAAGGTACGTTGTGCGGCAATATAAGAAAGCCCTACTACTGATCCATACTCATTCAAGGCATCTAGTTTTTCAGCAGTTTGTAGCATTTTATGAAACGACAATGCCGAAATATCCAGGCTTTTCAAGAACCAGTCATAGTTCAAGTTACCATAATCACGTCCTTTTCGCACGTTAGGGCTCATACCTATTGAGTGAAGCACAAAGTCAAGTTTACCGCCCAACTTTTCCATAGATTGCTGATAAAGTGCCTCTATGTCTTCAATTTTGGTAGCGTCAGCAGGAATTACTTCAGTGTCACAAGCTTCGGCCAATTCATTAATTTTCCCCATGCGCAAGGCTACCGGAGCATTGGTCAAAATAAAAGCAGCACCTTCTTCTTTGGCTTTAAGTGCCACTTTCCAGGCAATAGAGTTTTCGTCTAATGCCCCCGTGATAATGCCTCTTTTCCCTTTTAATAAGTTGTATGCCATAATTAATATAGTTAGTGATCTGAATCAATTTTAAAAACCCTAAATAACGACCATTTCGCCAAAGTTCAAAATATGATCTATGGGGTACAATCAAGAATATTTTGCTTGACAGCCGCTCGATAAGACATTCATAAGCTTATCGACTAGAAGTTGTGCAATAAATAAGGTAAATTGGGGAAATGTTTTAATTCAAATTAACTAATCAAAAGAATGAAAAAGTTACTGTATGTATGGGGGCTTGTAATCATGGCCACCTTTGCGACTCAGGCACAAACCTCACTAAATAATACCAGCGAATGTGAAGAAGAAATTGCTTATGTAAGTCCCGAAACTGGGCAGGCTTTTACCAAAACTGAGTATAAAGAAGCAATTATTCACATGCTCAAAACCAAAAGTTGTGAATACAAAGGCATTAAGCTGTATGGGAAGGTAAAGTTTGTAACCTCTTTTCCTGATATCAAAATCAAGTATGTGACTTCGTTTCCCGATATCAAGGTGCAGTTTGTAACCTCTTTTCCTGACAAATGCGGCAAATGGAAAAAAGTAAGCAGTTTTCCAGATTTTAAGGTGCAAATCGTAAGCTCTTTTCCTGATCTGAAAGTGAAAAAAGTGACTTCATTCCCTGGAATGAATTAAAGGCTTAGAAGACAAAATAACTTCTTAAATAAAAACCTATGGATTAACAGTCCATAGGTTTTTATTTTTGTAGAATTACTCTTGACTACTGGCAGGTGTTTGCTGATGATTTGTGTGCCCATATAAAACACTATCATAATATTCTCGTGTGAAGATGAAAGTGACCCCTTTGGGAAGTACATATTGTACTTTTTCGTGTTTCACGTAAACATCTTCTGTTACCAAAAAATGCACTTCTTCTTCATTGAATACAGGGCGTTGTAACTGAACCCTAAAAACGACATCATAGTCTACGAGAATAAAATCAGTTTCAAACCCCTCGGCCGAACCTGGAACTGCTACCATTTGGAGGTTAGGATTTGGATCATCTATTATAAAGTCTTCTGGAATACTTGTGGTAGGGGTTACTCTATCTAGTGAAGGCGCTTGACTTTCCTCAACTGTTTCGATGGAAGAAAGGTCGGTATTGCCCCCTGCTTTGTTCGCTGACTCATTTCCTGAACCAGTGTCATTTTGACCACCGTCTCCTTTCCCTTTGCCACGCTCAGCAGCATTTAATATCACATCAACCAATGGGCATTCGCTCAGGTACTCTTTGGGGTTATTCATAATTTCGGGGACAGCATCTACCAAATGACGTAAGTTTACTTGCCCCTCTGAGCCAATTTTATTGACCAAGTCAATTTCACAAAATACGCCCCCTTCAAAACTCGCGTCCACATGGGCTTTGGCGTAAGCTGCCACTTCTGCACTGAAACCAGTACCAATAGTAGCTTCAAGACGAAAAAGCGCTTTACCCACCAAAAACTTTACAAGGATTTCATCTAGTAAACCTTCCAGCTGTTCTTGATTACCCTCATCACTGAGGTAAGATTTTAATGCGATGAAGGTTTCCATAATACCATCACTGTCTTTAGTAGCATCTTTTACCCCTTGTTGAGTAGTTTTCAGTTTTTCAAATAATGCCTTAAAGTCTACGTCGTTCATGCTGGCGCTAAGATCAAGGTAGATATTGTAATTGATACCTGAATAGTGAGCAGCATTTTTTGTGCTATCTGCCAATAATGATCTGGTTCCCTGTTGCCTACGCATAAGTGAACCCAAACGTCCTAAACCACCATTTAACAATAAAAAACGATGCTCTATCGATACGCCCTCTATCATGCTGGAATTAAAGTTTAGATTCAGACTTTGAGACGTTAGGTTATTGATGAAATCCTCCAAAGAAGAATAGAGACCAGTAAGGTCAATCACAAACATTTGCTTGTTGTAGCCACCAGCGTATACCTTATCTTCCCCCGATTTTTGATACAATTGTAACTTAATAGTAGTTTTTTTTCCAGGTTCTTGGGTAAATATAAGCTCTGCGCCAACTCCTGCCCCAAGGCTGTCAAGTAATGGAATGGGTAAAATATTTTGTAAAACTGTAGTTTCCCCATCCATAGAAAATATGGTAATGGTTTTGTTACCTTCTTGAGTGCGATCTAAGCCAACATTGACTTGACCACGAAGCTGACCACTTGCAAAATATCCCAGGGAGTTGACCAGCGCGAGCGGATCTCCCTCGAGGAGTTTCGGTTTAGATTCCTGAAATGGCCTACTGTCCTGGTTACCCCAGGTTTCAAGCCCCCCTTTTTCTCCATTGATCAACTCTCGCTCATTGTAGTTATTACTGGCTCTTCGTAGTCCCATGCCCGCTTCAGCGTCAAGTTGGGCATAAGTTGTAAAATCAACGCTTTGTCTGATGTTGTATTTTTCCCAATCTTTTTCCAGTAATGAGGTGATAGGAGTAGCCAATACTCCTGCGCCGAATTCAAAGGCACTGGCAAGGAGTTTAGTGCTGGCCAATCTTATAAAAGTGTCTAAGGGAATTTCGTATTCTTCAAGTACAGTCACGTCTACACCTGCTTGAAAATTGGCTCCTGCATTGCCACCGAGGCCTACTGCTTTCTCTCCAGGTTTGGGATTTGGGTCTCCAAAAAACATAGAAGCCCCTACGCCCGTATCGTAAGCCACCGTGCCCTTTTTTCGCACCAATAAATGAAGCGTATCCGCGTCTTTTCTTTTTAAGTATAGAATTGTTCCCAAACCTGTATATACAGGGTACCCCCAGGTAACGCCGCCTTGCATAGAAAAGCTCAAACCTTGACCAATAGGTATCAGACCATCCAAAAGCTCAGTAGCTTCTTCTTCTATATATTCAGCGGTTTCTTGTATTTTTTCTACAGCAGTTGGTTTTTGTCGTTGAATTACTTGGCTGCTAGATTGTTTTTGGGAGGTACTTGATTTTTTGTTACATCCAGCACAATTTGCGCATTTACATTGACGAACTTTTTCGCTCATCTCGTCCGCTTCTCGTTCCAGACGACTATCATCATTGATAGGAAGCCCCTTGGCTTGTACAGTAGTAGGCTGTACCCGTCCTTGTTTTTGTTGTACTGTATGCCAGGCTTCGTGCCCCAGGTGTTTTTCTTGCCCTGGCCCCAAGTGGATATCAGACCCCTGGGCGTAGGCCAAAGCGCCCACTTTTTGAGGCTCGCCAGAGTTGCGATGAACCTTTACATCACTCAAGTCTACGCCTCCCATAGCCTCCATATTGGCTTTCATTTGGGTAGGCAGGCTTTGGGTATTTCCATTACTTTTACTAACTGGTTGTTGTTTAGCTTGTATAGGGTTTTGTTTTGCCTGAACGGGTTGATGCCTGGATTTAACTCTTTGTTGTTTGGCTTGTATGGGTTTTTGCTTGGCTTTATAAGTAGACTTTTTTTTCTGAAGGGTTTGCGTATTTTGATTAGACTGGTTTTGATCTTGCCCCTGTTGAGGACTTTGTTGAAATTGTGACATAGTGTTGTGTTAGGTAGTAATAGGTAAGTAGCTAAAAAACTGACTGGGTTTATAAGTTTTATTGGCTACAAAATTAGGTAGGTTAGTTGGGGGTAGGGGTGATTGATTGTGACAAAAAGAGGGCTTTTTGTGACAAAAAAGGGACTATTTACGCCAAGGAGGGCTATAGCAAACAACTAACATTGAGCAATACGCTCGTTGAAGAAGATAATTACAGGTTAAAGACTTTCACGGAAGCTTTTGGGAGTGATGCTGGTATGCTTTTTAAAAAAACGATAAAAAGCACTAATCTCATTGTATCCTAATAAGAAAGCAATATCCGCAATGGATAATTTGGTATCACCCAGGTACTTTTTGGAAAACGATAGCTTTACTTCCTCTACCAAATCGCTGAATGAATATTGTTCCGCTTTGAGCTTACGATGAAGGGTTCTCTGACTTAGGTTTAACTCCTCCGCAATCCATTCCATTTGGCAAAATCGCTGGTGTTTTTCATAAAATGCGATGAGTTTTTGTCGGGTTTTATTTACATAGCCCTGAGGGTGACTTTCTTCCAGGATTTGCTTGGCGTGATGCTCTAACACTTGTAAAAGTTGGGTGTTTTGGTGTACAACAGGCAGAGCGAGAATTTCACTGTTGAAAATAAAGGCATTTTGTTCCGCATTGAAATCCATAACCGACTGCAAATGTTTCCAGCAAAGGGGAGTCTCTGAGGGATGTGTTCGCTTAAGAAAAATGTGTTGCGGAGTAAATGGTTGCCCACTTAAATACTCTATGCCTCTGATCATACTACTCATCATGCGTTCAATCACTTGTTGGGTAACATTCTCTGATTGTTGATGCCAGGCAGGAGCGGCATTGAAGACGATCGTGGTCACATCTTGATCTTCTTGTACATCATATAGTATTAAATCGGACAAAAGGTGGATGTAACGATGCATTTTTTTGATAGATGCTCCAATATTGGGAGAATGCAACACAATATGACCCGCCAAACCAAAAGAAAGTAAATTGAAACTGGCACCACATTCCCATCCTAAAAAAGAGTTTTGAGAGATATCCAGCAATTCCTGCCAAATTTGAGTAAGTACTGCCACATCAATGGGCTCATCATTAGAATTATCGCCTGAATCTGAGTTTAGATTGTATTTTTCAAAAAAGTAGGCTGTTTGATCTGCGTTGAGGGTAAATTGAATTAAAGAAACAATCAACGATTTGGTGGCAAAGTTTTGAGTAACAGTTTTCATAAAATGTTTTGATGGTTTTCAGAAGTGCATGAGCAAGCGTAAAAATTGACGAATGTGATGGCTTAATGGGTGTTTCTTCTCAATAATGACAAAAAGAGCCCAAGATAAATTTTAAAACTGCCTCAAAGTTAGAAGTTGAAATGTGTTCATATAATGTCAGGGGTTAAGTGTAGATTGATGATGAGTTAAAAGCTTATAATCAAATCATTATCAAAAATAGTGAAACCACAGAAAAAAGGTTAAAAGTCATAAATGAGCTACGATGAATCAAGCAAAATGCTGGTCGTTGATGGTTTTTTGGCATTTAATCACAAGTTTTGGCATTTGAAGGTAATTATTTAGTCAATCAAGGGGTATATTTTTGTAAAACAATGAAAACCATATACGCTACTTACAAAACATGAAACATATAAACCAACCCAAATCATTCCCATCCTCTATACTTTCAAAGCAAGAAGCTACCCAGGTTGTAAGAGACGAAAATCTAACTAAAATTTACATTCAATTATTTCAACAAAAACTGCTGATAGCCCAGAAAAAGCGACACTGGACGCAGCAAGTAACCCAGTACATTTTAGCGTGTCCTATTGGAGGGCAGCCCACATTAGAAGAAGTTGCTGAAAAACTAAATATGACTACTAGATCGCTCCAGCGAAAACTCAAGCAAGAAAATACGACGTTTTTAGAAATCCAGAACCATATACAGTTTGAGAGAGCAAAGTTGCTTTTGGGAAACTCTCACTTAAATATATCCGAAATATCAGATTTATTGGGCTATGCCGAGCCGAGCGTTTTCCGACGAGCTTTCAAGCGTTGGACGGGCAAGAGTCCAAGAGATTTTTTAAAAAATATGAAGAGCTAAAGCATTAAGACTTTATGCTCTTTACAAAATACATATCTATTTCTCCTTTGTTTTTTGCTTTGATTTTTCCGCGATACTCACAATTAAAGTCGTTTTTGATCAACTCATAAGTACTCCCCGAAATATTCACCTGGCCAATCTCTCCACTTGATTCCATTCGGGAAGCCAGGTTTACAGTATCTCCCCAAATGTCATACACAAACTTTTTCTTTCCTACCACTCCCGCAATGATCTCCCCAGTATGAATGCCAAGGCGCATCTCCCACATTTCTTCTCCTTTTTGGGCTTTCTCTTCTTTGATCTGGGCCATAAACTGTTGCATTTCCAGCCCAGCTTTGATAGCATCTATCGGATTGGTGGTATTGGCAGTAGGTATGCCTCCCGCTGCCATATAAGCATCACCTATGGTTTTTATTTTCTCCATGTGATACTTTTCTATGATCTTATCAAAAGCCGTAAAGCAAAAGTTCAATTCTTCGATCACCTGTTGTGGCGTAATCTTTTCAGCAATTTTGGTAAAGCCCTTAAAATCAGTAAATAAAACCGATACCAACTGATACTGTTGCGGAGTAGCGTAGCCCTTTTCCTTGAGCTCGTGGGCTGTTTGTTCAGGCAAAATATTCAATAACAATTCATCCGATTTGGCTTTTTCTTTCTCGATGGTATCGTTTTGTTTTTGGATCAATTCATTTTTTTCGGTCAATTCAAAGTTAGTGAGCTCTACCAGGCGGTTTTGGCGCGAAATCTCTTTATTCAAATCAACCAAATTGTCTCGTTGAGTCGCGATCTCTTCTTTTTGTTGCTCTATTTCCGCAGTACGTTCTTTTACCTTATTCTCCAGTTGTTCATTAGCGTCTTTTTGTACCTGAATAGTTTCTTCCTGTGCTTTTATTTTTTCTTCTTCAATCATGCGAATGCGTTGCCCCAAACCCAGAGAGAAAAACAAAATTTCTAAAAATACCCCTCCCAAACTAAACAAGTACCAGTTTACCCGATTAGGAATTTTAAAAGCATTGAATATAAAAGGAATCAGGGTAGAGAGCGTAAGCAATAAGGTGCCAATCAGAAAGAAAGTAAGCACCCGGTTTTTGGGCATTGTCTTATAAAGTAATACCAGTATAACCACTACCAGCAGATCTTCTATTGCATTGGTGTAAAACACTATGTTGGTAGCCATCGCGGCATTGAAACTAGTCATTAATATTCCCATGACCAGTGCAAGCACAAGGATTCGGGTAGCGATCCAAAAGCTAAATATTTTGTTAACCAAGCGGGCGTGGCGGGGAGTATCCAAAAAATAACGGCTGAACAAGAAATAAAATATTTCTACCAACATACCCGAGGCTACGCCAATGTAAAAAGCCTGCACTGGATAATTATCCATCAGAGTATCGGTCATGAAACCACCTTCCGCGAGATCGGCAATCGCAATTACCAATAGGTAAAAAGTATAAAAGAGGTAAGTACGGTCGCGGGTGGGGATAAATATGAATAAATGATACAACAACATAATCCATAAAATACCCTGAAAAATGCCCTTGATCATATTACGCTGGCTATTGGTCTCGTAGTACTGGGTTTGGGCAGTCATAGGCACCGCCAAAGCCACATTAAAGTTGGGAGGGGATTGGTCAACGCTTTGAAGTTTGAAAAATATAACAGCTTGCTTGCCACTAAACAACGAAATAGGTACACCCACTCTTTTGAACCCTATTTTGGCCATTTCTTTTCCTGGGCGAAAAATACCACTTTTTTTCATGAAGTACTCCCCCTTGATGTCGGGGATATAGCACTCTATAAAACTAGCTCCTCCAATGTTTAAAAACCAGTCAGTATCCCAAGTAAGCTTATTCTGGATAACTACTCGCCCCCAATAAGTCTTTTTGGGTTTGAGGTTTTGATTTCCCCGAAAGGGTTCAAATTTTTGCTGGATTTCGGCCTTGGCGATTTCTTTAAAATCCAGTTGATTGCTGGAGTCAGCAAAAATGAAAAGAAAGGGGTGTAGGTTTTTGCTTTGGATAGTTTCCAGCGAAAAAACAGGTACTTGAGATTGGGCAACCTGAGGAGATGCATAGCAGAATAACCATATTAACAGAAGGATAGAAAGTGGTTTGGAACTATTTTTCAGTGTTATCATGGGGGTTCGTGCTTCTTTAAAGATTCTAAAATATAGCAATAATTCTACTAAAGAAATGTGGACAAGGTTTTTATTCTAAGCGTATGTTTAAACATGCTACAAAGAAGAAATCTCAGGTCCTGTTAAAAAAGTCCTAAATCACTTATTTTTGGAGAAAACCAGCGGAGAAACTCGTGATAAAAACTAACACACGCCAACTATTTTATTGAAAAATTAGTTATTCACCAAACCCTATTATGTGATTATGAAATTAAAAATACTGCTATTTACATTTACCTTATCGGTAATCATTAGTTTATCAAGTCAGGCTCAGAGTTTTTCATCTTCTGATGATTGCAATTTTAAAGTACTCATTGTAAAAGATCGCTATCTATTTGGTAAGGCTTACCTCAAGGAAGAAAAACTTAAAAAAATGAAGGTGAAGTTTACGGCTACGGTAGTTAATGTAGACGTGCCTTTTCGCGAAAAATCTATTTTATTGGTCATCGAAAACTCTAATTGTCGAGCATATTGTCCTCGGGTAAAAAGAGTACGTCAGCTCAATTCTGGTGATAGGCGGTTGTTGATTAAGTTATTGAAAAAAAGAAAACAAAGTTTGCTCGACCAACTAAGTGCCTGCAAGTTTAAGTAAGAGTTACATATGCCAAGTCTGAAAAGCTATTTATACAAGGCTGGACTCCACTGGATGAAAGCCAAAAGAAGAGGAGAACCTTTTACCTTACAAGAAGGAAGAATCTGGTTAGAAAAAGCGGGTAGCAGGTTTCCTCCCATCGCCAATACCAAAGTGACACCAGTGGCCGCTCACGGTATTCCTTGTGAATGGGTGATTACTCCCTCGTCGGCAAACGAACAAGTATTGTTGTTTTTTCATGGAGGGGCTTACGCTGCGGGTTCGTTACATTCTCATCGAGGGATGGTAAGC
The DNA here is from genome assembly GCA_003483885.1 of Microscillaceae bacterium. Taxonomy (GTDB): domain Bacteria; phylum Bacteroidota; class Bacteroidia; order Cytophagales; family Microscillaceae; genus Microscilla. The sequence continues at coordinate 16,800 of DMXI01000201.1, read as the reverse complement.
CGATTAGCCGAAGCTGCTCAAGCCAAAGCGCTGGCAGTAGATTATCGGCTGGCCCCTGAGCATCCATTTCCCGCCGGTATCGATGACGCTATTACAAGTTATAAATGGCTACTACAACAATACGATGCATCGCAGATTATCCTGGCGGGTGACTCGGCTGGGGGAGGGCTTGCTCTGGCAACTTTGCTAAAAATCAAGGAAGATCAACTGGCTTTACCCGCAGCCGCGGTACTGATTTGCCCCTGGCTCGATTTGTTCAACAATGCTCCTACGATTGAAAAAATCGCCCCCAAAGACCCAGTATTGTATAAGTCAGGTTTAGATAGAGCAGCGCAAATGTATGCTCAAGGACAAGACCTGAAGAACCCTTATATTTCTCCTATTTTTGGTGATTTAGCAGATCTGCCACCACTGTTGGTACAAGTGGCAGCCAATGACATGATTTCTGGAGATGGGATTGTTTTGGCAGAGAAGGTAAAAGCTTTGGGAGGGAATATACAGTTCGAAAACTGGAAACATATGGTACATGTATGGCATTTCTTTGGCCCTAAACTACCTGAAGCACAGAAAGCAATCCAACAAATTGGACGCTTTGCACGAGGAGTTTGGCAAGAAAAAGCTTAATCTAATAGTTGTAAAATCGTATCTACTGACGTTTGCAATTCTTGAGCATCGTCCGCTATTTTGCCGATCACCCGAAATCCATTAAAAAATGTAAACAACAAATTGGCAATGGTTTTCAGGTCTTTATCCGCTGAGATTTGTCCAGTTTCTGCTCCTTTTAGCAAAAAACTATGAAAAGCTTTTTGCATGGCATCACGGTTTGCCCTTAACTTAGTTTGCATTTCGTCATCTCCAGGAATAAGTTCAGTAGTCGTATTCACTACAAAGCACCCCTTACAATCCTGGTCGGTCAATGTCTCCTCTATTAAGTTGTAGAAAAGCTTTCGCAGCCCCTCTTTTGTTTGGGTTTGATGGCTCAAAAAGCGTTCAATTGCATTGCTATTAGTAGAACGATAATGCTCCAGTGCTTTATTAAATAACTCTTTTTTTCCGCCAAATATACTATACAAACTGGCTCGGTTGATACCTGCAAATTTTACTAAATCGTCCATAGAGGTAGCGTGGTAACCTTTTTTCCAAAAAAGCTCCATCGCCTTGGTCAATACTTCTTGTTCATCAAATTGTCTTAATCGGGGCATAATTACAAAATTGTGGAAGCCAAAAAATGAGACTTCCACAAAGATACTTAGTATAGAATACTCATTCTATAAAGGCATAAAAAATTTTCTTGTGATCCACTTAGTTTAGTAAAGGATTTACATTAATTCCTCCATCAATGTTATACTCTGCACCAGTAATAAACGAAGCATCTTCAGAAGCTAAAAAGGCCACCAACTTGGCGATATCATCGGGTTGGCCAAAGCGTTTTAAAGGGACACGATTTTGCATGGCTTCAGCAAAACCATTGAGTTGCTCTTCTTGCATGCCGGTTTTTCCAAAAATTGGGGTAGAAACTGGGCCAGGGTTTACCGCATTTACCCTGATTTTACGTGCAGCCAATTCGGTGGCAGCAGTACGGGTAAATGCATTTAATGCAGCTTTGGTAGCGGCATATACTGCAGTGTTGGGCATTCCAGTATAGGCATTGATCGAAGACAAGTTAATGATTGAAGCTCCTTCGTTGAGAATGGGTAAAAATTTCTCTACGGTAAAAATCGCTCCTTTAAGGTTGATATTCATTTGCGTGTCGTACACCTCTTCTGAGATTTGACCCAATGGCGTAGGATAGAAAACCCCTGCGTTGACAAATAGGATATCAACATTGCCAAATTCATTTTTTACCTGACTTACCAAGCTATCAATCGCTGATAATGAAGTCACATCCGCAACAATGCCTGTTGCGCCTAATTCGCTGGCTGCCTGACTTACCTTTTCGGCAGATCTTCCAGTAATGATTACCTGGGCACCATCGGCTTTGAATTTTTTAGCGGCAGCATAACCAATACCACTGTTACCACCTGTTACTACGGCTACTTTTCCTGTTAAATTGCTCATCTTAAATTGTAAATTTAATTCGTTAATTTTGTTTTAGAATGTTTGTTCTGATTGCAAATATATGAAATAGAACAATCATTCTAAATAAAAGTTTGAAATTATGGAAAAACTTTTTGCATGAAGTTTTTAATTGCTTGAAAATGAAAGTCTTATGGCTATAAAATTTTTTGTACGGTAGCTTGTAATGCTGGTACTATGTCTTCGTTGAACCAAGGATTCTTGCTTTGCCAGATAGCATTGCGAGGGGAGGGGTGCACCAAAGGAAAAAAGTTGGGTTGGTATTCCTCATAAGATTTGACGGTTTCGGTGAGGGTCTTTTTACGTTTTTTGCCTAAATAATATTTTTGCGCATATTGACCAATAAGTAGGGTCAATTGAATGTTGGGTAATTGCTCCAGCAAACGTTGGTGCCAGAGCGGAGCACATTCAGAACGGGGTGGTAAATCACCTCCTTTGCCACGGCCTGGGTAGCAAAAACCCATAGGCATAATGGCCACTTGAGCATCATCATAAAATACCTCTTTGTCCATTTGTAGCCAATCCCGGAGGCGGTCACCGCTGGCATCGTCCCAAGGCACACCACTGGCGTGCACCTTTGTACCAGGAGCCTGCCCAATAATCATTATTTTGGCCGTTTTTTGACCGCTAACTACTGGGTTAGGCCCCAAAGGGAGGTGCTCTTCACATACTTTGCAAGTGCGTATTTCGGCGAGAAGTTCCTCAAGTGTATTCATAAGAAATGTTTAACGATTGTTTAATTATACCAAAAGAAGAACAATGAAATCTCAAAAATCAATCACTCTTAAACAATATTATTTGGATTGATTGCATAAAAAAACGCAAGGCGTGTTTACTCATCAAATATAATCACTGGACTAAAGCCATATCCTTCCTTATTGTTGTCCCCAAAATGAATTTTAAATGTTTTTTCGCCATTATCTTTTTGTGTCACATGGCCTATACGAGCCATGGGTACAATGATGGTTTGCTGGTGCAGGGTGGCAGTCATAAACCTCAACTCTACTATTTTCTCTTGTCCATCAGCCGTTTTAAAAACCTTAAAATTGACCTTTTTTTGAGCAATATAATCTTTTAAATCTGGGTTGAGCTCCTCTAAAATAGTTGCATTAGGAGATAAGATAAGACGGTGACCAGCGGCGCCCCACTTGTGCTTCCATACATAATCATCATATTTTAATAAGCCATTCCTGAAATCCTGAGCTACTGCTGAAAGTTCAAAGCAAGCGGGGTTGAATGGGTGCTGGATATAAGGAGACAGGCGTTTAGAAACCTCAAATGATTTGACAGGGTGGTTGACGAACTTTAGATTTTCATAATGTTTGTCAAAACGAAAATTCCAAATGCTTGAGTCTTGCGGATAATCGTCTTCAAAGAGGGCTTCGGCCAGTAAAATGCGGTTGTACAAACGCTCGACCTTGATGGGCTGCTGTGCTTTGCCAGGAGGCGTATAAAAAAGCGTCTGATCTTGTTCGAAGATGTGTTTCATATCCACAATCTCAATAGACGCATTGAGCTCTTTTTGGGTAGCATAAAATTCAAAATTGGTTTTTTGTTGTGCTACTAGTCTATCGGTAATAATGACACCTTCTGAGGCATTTCCTGCAATAAGAGAAGCGTAAAAGCGGATAAAATCATCCCAGGTAGTAGCTGAGCTATCGGCGAATATATGTGCTTTGGTAGCTGGCAGACTATCTAGCAAGCATTTATTGAGTCGGGCGGCGCTCACCGGGTAAGTTGCTACCGCTTGAAATTCAATGTTTTGCAAGCCTTGTTCGGTAACTGCCATATCATAACTGGCAAAAGAAACATCTGCACTTGCTTCAGTAGATAGTAAATTGTCTAGGTGAGGGGTAAAACCGTCTGGTATAGACAAATGAGGATGCTTTTTCTGAATAATGCCTTGCTTTACTTCGTCGATAAATTGTACAAAATGATTAGAGAGTGTGCGACTAATGCCTACATAGTAGTTGGCAAGCCTCATTTTCTCCCCATTTTTAAAATGATAATCCTGCTCGAATAAATCTACCATGTGTTGATACACCTGATCTGGGACTTTTTCTAAATAAATGTCTCTTTGTTCGTCCATAAGTGAGCGATGCTTGGTTTTATAAGATTGATAGAGTAGTTCGTAGTGAAAGTCAATGATTTACGGCCTCGTATCCTGCTAAAGATTGGTGATGGTGAGCAGTCGGATCTTGAAAGGCAAAGTGGGCCAAAAAAGAAGCGAGCCCTTGGGTTTCAAAAATATTGACTGCCACATCAGCCGGAGACTTTCGTTGGGCAATGCGTTGGTATAATGGTTCTAAAAAGCATTCCTCTCCCAGGTTTCGTTGTTGTAAACCCTCAGCAGCAATATTTACCAGTTCCTGCAGCCAAGGTATAATGCTACGGTTATGTATTTGAGTATCAAAAGTTTTACGTCCCGCCTGAACTCTTATTGCTTTCCAGGTTTCCCAAGGTAATTTGCGCATGAGTTTTTGAGCATTGCCCAGGTTTTCAAGGATGCCAAGGGTAAGCGCAGTAGGAGCAAAAGTTTCACCAGGAGGCTGTTGACAACACATGCGGCTCTCGATGGTGCCATATTGAGGTACCAAACGAGCATTAAAATAACAAAACGTATTCAGGTAGTGAATATCTGTGAGTTGGGGTTGTATAGTGACTTGGTCACCTTCCAGCGTTTGGGCAGTACCAGGCGTTTTATCTTGTATAAAATCACTAAAGGTGGCCTTGCCGAGCACTTGTAGTAATTGTTGCTCTCTTTTGACCAACATTGGTTTAAACTCAAGTAAGTATTGAAAATATGCTTCAATAGTAGCAAACTGAGGCGGAATGCCCATTTGATTGGTGCGGGCAGGATAACATTGCTCCCAAAAGAACTCCCGATTGGCCTTGCAATGGGTGTCTACTGCTCCTTGCCATATAGACGAATTGGCATGCAACAATATCTGCAATCCAGAGAGGGCGTTCAATACATTTACCGCAGGTATGGCTTGGTCGTAGGCAATATCAATATGGCATTGGTTAGAGGCTGTAATTGTGAGTAAATGGGCATCATTACCATTTGCTTTTGAGATGACATTGTTTTGAGAAAAATTACTAAAAAAAAGATAGCGTTCTTTAGGCATCAGCAGTTTTGCTGAGGGTGGGGTTACTGGCTGAATACCAAAACCAAGTATCAGGCAATGGTGCTGGGATAAATAACCATACAATAGTTGGATGATTTCCATAAAATAGTATTGGAGATCATGAATGTTTTGCTGAGGGGCCAACACTACCTCTAGCACACCATAACCTGCTTCGGTAGTAATGGTATCCACACAATAAGTAAAATGTTTGCTGCTTTGGACATTGATTTGAGAGGCTTCTACCATAAAACCAGAAAAATGATCTCTTTTTACCCGAAAACCTTTGGCTTCCAGATAGGTAAACAGACCTTGGATAACCGCAAATTCGGGTACTTCTCCCTGAAAGGTTACTATAGGCAATTCAGCTTCGATGCCTATGCCTTTGGTTGTATCAGTAGATGCCTTGAAGTTTTTACGAAATTCGTAAAACAATGCTGGATGATTCATGTGAAACAATCAGATTTAGAAGGATTTAGAATGTAAATTTGAAAAGGTGAATGAACTAATAGAAATGGGATAGCCTACAATAGACGAGGCCTAAAGGGTACATGCATAGTTGTTGAAAGTTCGTTAAGTGGGTTTTTTCGATATACGATGGGCAAATGTATAAAAATTGCCTTAAATGTGATGGGAATTGAGTGAAAATTATAGGTTTAAAACGAGAAAATAATAGGGGAGGGGAGCGAGATTTGATAAGTATAAGTAGAGCCAAAAAAAATAAGACCCAAAAAAGGAGATCAAGAAAAGAGAACCAAACAAGAAGACTTTCTACATAAAGCCTCCTTGTACATTTACCTGAAATGATTAAAGACGTTAGATAATATCGTAGGCAATATCATTGATGTTTTCAGTATAGAAAAACTTAAAGTTTTCGCGTAGGCGATCCCACTTACTTTCAGTAGCATACATTTCATTCATGATGTCTTCCCAAGCCAGACGCATTTGCAAGGCACATACTAGCCCACTTACTTGACCTACGCCAGTACCCAAACCAGGGATAGCAATAGTTTTGACCTTTTCGCTGATTTTTTCACCATTATCGAAGTGTCCATCTCTCGCCAAAATGAGAATAGCTCGCATTGCATGGTATACATTGGGTGTGCGCGGAATACTCATCGGTATGCGCATAGTAGGAGCAGAAATAAGGTAAGGAAAATCTTCGTGTTCGGTAGGAATAATTTCGGCTTGTCCTACCAGTAGTTCACCGTAATGTTTTTTGCGAAGTTTGTCTTGTAGCCTTTTCTCGATATGCCAGCCCAGGGTGTTAGAAATGGTAAAGTCAATGCCTCCATTCATATGTCCAAAGCTGTTGGCAGGACTTACCAGTGCATCACAAGGATAATGAAAGATAGAGCCGTGGTGTACGGTTACTTCTTCCACATCCGCAAATGCTTTTCCCCAGGCATGCACTACCTCAGGGTTAAGATCTACTAAAGTTAAATTCATATAATGTTGATTAGATTATTTTAGACGCTTTCTGCCTTGTTTTGGTTGTTATCTTAGATTTTTAATTATTGACTATAAATGTTAACTTATAGCAAGCAAATGACCGTATTTGTAGTAGAAGCCCACCTATCCTCAGCTTGCCTTGCTTCTATAGTTTCAAACCACTATTATTGTTCATATATCATAACCCACGCGAATAATGACCAAAATGATACACCTGAAGATATTACAAAACCCCATTAGTACTATAGTTGAGTTGCCCTCCTCCAAAAGTGAAAGCAATCGTGCTTTGATTATACAGGCTTTAGCCCAACACCAGGCAAATGCTGCAACCATTGACTTGAGCAATATTTCGGAAGCCAGAGATACCCAAACTTTACAACGATTACTCCAGGAAGAAGGTAAATTACTGGATGTATTGGATGCGGGTACTACGATGCGTTTCTTGACCGCTTTTATTGCTGTAACCCAACAACATAAAATTCTTACAGGAACCGCCCGTATGCAGGCCCGCCCAATTGGCATTTTGGTAGAGGCACTCAAGCAATTGGGAGCTTCAGTAGAATACCTCAAACACGCAGGGTATCCTCCTTTGGAAATACACCCCAAACAACCTCTGAAGTCGGCTCCCATACAAATAAGAGGGGATATTAGTAGTCAATATATATCTGCTTTGCTGATGATCGCTCCATTGTTGAGTGAAGGCTTGGAAATTGATTTGGTAGGGAAAATTAATTCACGCCCTTACATAGAGATGACGCTGCAATTGATGGCTCACTTTGGAATTGAGAGTACGTTTGAAGGACAAAGAATCAAGATTACCCCCCAAAGCTACAAAGCCAACGCTTACGCCATTGAATCAGATTGGTCAGGGGCGAGCTATTGGTACGCCATTGTGGCCTTGGCCGAAGATGAATCCACTAAGATTACTTTGAAGGGCTTACGCGAAGATTCGTTGCAAGGCGATCGAGTAATTGTAGATTTAATGCAACATTTTGGGGTCAAAAGCACCTTTACTGCCGAGGGAGTAATATTAGAAAAAGAACCCATCAATACCCAACAAGCACCCTTAGTGCTAGACTTTGCTCATTGTCCAGATTTGGCCCAAACAGTTACGGTAGTGGCAGCGGTCAAAGGAGTTCAATTGCAAATGCGTGGATTGGAAAGCCTAAAGATCAAAGAGACCGATCGAGTATTTGCCTTACAACAAGAGTTAAAAAAAGTAGGCACTCAACTAGAAGAAAAAGAAGCGGAGTGGTGGTTGCACCCTGGTGAGGAACTGCCTTCTACCCCAGTAACTATCCAGACTTACGAAGACCATAGAATGGCAATGGCGTTTGCCCCCTTGGCTTGTGTACTCAATTTGAGCATTGAAGACCCAGAAGTAGTGTCTAAATCTTACCCTCGTTTTTGGGATGATTTGCAGAAAGCTGGTCTGGAGACCCAAGTGGGATAAATACATTTTTTGACATAGAAGTTAAGGTAACTTCACAAATTAAAGCGGATGAATCAAAAACTTTTCTTATGGTTAGGGAGCATCACATTATTGTTGTTGCAAGCCTGTGGAGAGATTGGCAATCATAAGGACAATATTCAAGAGGTGAGAACGGTAGATACTACCCAATCGGACACTACCCAGCAAGTGGCTAAAAATACTCCGCCAGTAATTGGAGATATGAAGAAACACAATGGTGAAGTGGCGGCTTGTGTGACCAAATACCGCCAATCACCTATTAATGTGACTACTCCTGGCGAAAAGAAAGAACACTCGCTGAAGTTTAAATATGTGAGTTCTCATGAAGTGGTAGAAAACTTAGGCCACACGGTAGAGCTATTGTATGACAAAGGAAGTGAGGTAGCATTTGATGGCAAAACTTACCGTTTGGTGCAATTTCACTTTCATACCCCCTCTGAGCATAAAATCAACGCCGATGAATTTCCTATGGAGGTGCATATGGTACACCGAGGAGCCGATAGTACCTATTTGGTAGTTGCGTTATTATTTCAACAAGGCGAAGAAAATGCTTTTTTAAAGACATTTATACCCGATATCCCCAAACAAATAGGAGATACCACCGAATCTAAAAAGGAGCTGAATCTTACCAATTTGTTTCCTAAAGACGAGCGCTTTTATACTTATTCAGGTTCTTTGACCACCCCACCTTATACCGAAGGGGTGCGTTGGATTATCTTTAGGCAACCTGTCACTTGTTCCAAAGAACAAATAGCGGTGTTTAAAAAAATAGAAGGTTTCAATGCTCGTAACCTACAACCTATGAATCTGCGGCGAATAGAAGAGTTTTAGCGCTTTAGTCATACCACTAGACATTTTAGCGAAGGTTGGCTGTGAGGACACAGTCAACGACGCAACTGCCTTCGTTTGTGTCTCTACAAACGAAAAATGTCTGGTAGTATGCGCTTTAGTATAAAAAAATCAACGATTTGCCAGTGAAGGCGTTATCATTACATACGTATTAAACATACCTATATAATTTTAAATACTTACTTATGAAAAACATGCAAAAAATGGCTTTTGCCGCTTTGGCTTTGTTGGTTACTCTTTCTTCTTTTACGCTTATGCTGGATAAAAAGGATTTGGTCGGAAAGTGGACCCCTGAAAAAATTCAGATGGGCGAGCATACCGAAACCTTTGATCTAAACGATGGCGAGGAAAGAAGTATAGAGTTTACTGAAGATGGCAAGTACTACAAGGACAGCAACAAAGACGAGGGAGGTACTTGGAAAATGAACGAAAAAGGAGATAAATTAACGATGGAAGGAGGCGAATTTGCTGGTGAGTGGACCGTGAAGGAGTTAACCAAGAAGCGATGTACAATATCTTTAATGCGCAATGGAAAAGAAGCGACCATGTTTTTGGTTCCTTATAAAGCACCCGCCAAGAAAAAGGATTAACTAAAAAATATACTTATTATAAAGTGAGGAGCCATTTTGTGGCTCCTTTTTTATTGGAGTGATCATTAATAAGCCAAGCTATACGCTCGCACGGTATTTTTAGAAAAAGTAGGCACCAATAACATTTTCAAAGAAGGAATATAATCTATATCGGTCGCGTTTATTTTTTGCTCCTGGGTATCCAGCAATAATTGCTTTTGTCCAGTCTTGCTGACTAGGTGAATCAACCCTTTGAAACCTGATACTAAATAGTGTTGATCATCCACTTTTTCGATGCCATCAGGACCCACAAGCTCGCCACTTATAGAGGTGATTTTTTGAGTTTTTAAATCCAAATAATTCAAAGTTTTAGGAGTCCAGCAAGTTACCAAAAAACGATCTCCATCGGCGTATAAACCATTGGGGGTATCTATATTGGCCACCACACAGGTGATTTTCCCGTTTTTGAGGGCAAAAATCTGATTTCCTCCTGTGTCGCTGCAATACACTGTGCCGTCTTTGTCTACTTCTACATCGTTTAGTGCCTTGGCTCCCTCTATAGCATAAGTTTTCAGAATCTTGCCTTGGGCAATGTCAATTTCTATTAATCGGTCTATATCGGTAACATACAACTTACCTTGGTAAATGCCTGTGCCGGTAGGAGCATCCAAGCCTTTGATCCAATGACTCTTCACGATTTTTCCCTTGGGGTCTATTTTACTAATAAAGCCATTACCGTCTTTTTTCATAAAATGGCCATTAATATTCGTGGTGTAAATATGCTTACTTACGGGGTCATAAATGACTGATTCTACCGTGGTGAGCAAAGCATCTGTTTCCCACAAAAGGGTGAGCTTTGGGGTAGAATTGGACGCTTTTACAGGATGCTGGGCCTGAACCAACGTGAGTGAGCATATGCTCAGCCAAAGTGTACCTATTAGGTATTTCATGAGGTCGTTTTTTAGTGAGACAATTTGGAAATGAATTCACCAATATTAATCGGTGGCATTGCTAACCTCAACAACTAAAGGACGAATGGCAGTATATCAGGGTGAATGGCAATTTCATTGAGTTAATAAAAGAATATTGATTAACGATGTAAGAAGGGGACCAACGTCACAGTATTAACGACTCCAGTATTTGTTGCCTTCATTATTGGGCGTTCCCCCGATACATCGGGATTTGCAAAGTTGATCGATATTCAGTATTCATTTTTTTTAATCCCTCCTTAACTTAATGACATTGGGCTGAATAGTAGCGCAATAAGGGTTAACTGAGCAAATCTTTGAGCTGCTTGTATTGAGTGCGACTAATGGGTAAACAATGGCCGTTTTGAAGCGTAATTTCATAATTATTCGCAATAGAAACCACCAATTGCATATTGACAATGTAGGATTTATGTACCCGCCGAAAGTTTGAGGGGAGCAGCTTGACAATGTGCTGCAAAGACTTGTCGTGTAGCTCTACTTGTCCCGATTGCAGATAAAGCTCCGCGTGATTACCAGCCCCTCGGATATACATAATGTCTGTAGTAGCAATCATTTGTAATTTTTGCTTTTTCTTGATGGCCAAATATTTTACTGGATATTCTGAGCGATAATCTTGGTTCTGATAACGATCAAAGGCTTTTTGGAGGCGGGTTTTATTAAAAGGCTTGGAGATGAAATCCAGCACACCATATTCGTAGGCCATAATGGCTTTGTCGGGATAAGCAGATAAAATAATGGTTTGAAAAGACTGGGCCACCGATTGTTCTAAAAGTTGAAAACCATCTTTGCCATTGAGGTTAAGATCAAGCATAACCACATCTATTGGATGCTCTAAAATATAGGCTTGGGCACTTTCAAAAGTTGGGCACACTGCTAAATGGTGCAGTTGATTACCCAAAATTTCTTGAGTAAGTCGTTTTACCCGCTGGGCAATCAAATCTTCGTCTTCTACTACTAAAATACGGATCATGCTATGCTGTAATTTTAGTGCTTAATTTGAATTTTTACTTCCCAGCCATCATTCACGATTTGCCGTTCCAGATGCCAACGATCAGGGTAACTTTCTTGTAAGCGGGCTTCAATATATTTAAATCCAGTGCCGTTTGCCTGAGACAGCAAATCCTCGGCTTGTACCTCTCCATCATTAAAAAAGGAATAGATGGTATAAGCACCTTCTATGGATTTACATAAAACAAACTTACCCTGGCGTTTTACCCCGTAGCCGTGCGTAATCGCGTTTTCTACCAAAGTATGAAATATCCCTGGTGGTACTTGTTCGTTTCCGCTAAGCCTCTCGGTAATAAACTCAAAACAAGCGTTTTTTCGATATTGCATTATTTTTAAGTGGGTCTTACACATCTCAATTTCATCGGATAGCAAGATTAACGACTGGTGCGCAACTTGACTCAAAAGCCGAAATTCGTCTGCCAATTTCTCTACAAAATCAGAAGCTTGTTCAGTGTTTTGTTCAATGAGCTCTTGCAGGGAGGCCAGCGAATTTAAGATAAAATGAGGTTGAATGCTTTTTTTCAACAATTGATTTTCCAACACTGCCGAGTGTAGCATGGCCGCTTGCCTGAGCTTGATTTGTCGGGCTACTTTTTGCCCCACCGACACCGTCATGCTTACAATAAAAAAAATGACTCCCAGAAAATAGCCATAGCCCAAAGTCCCATTCACCCACAAATACATAAATATAAAGAAACCGAGTAAACCTACCAATATCCAAATTACCCCTTTTGCCCGACGATAAAGCCCGTAAGCAATGATAGCCCCACCCCAAAACATCATCAAAAACAAGAAACGGGCCTCGCTGAGGATAAAAAAGCTTGCAATGCTCAATGCCAAAAATGCACCCAAATGCCTCCAGCGATATTTTGGAGTAAGTTCCCAAATAAGAAAAGCAATCAGCAAAACACCCGCAATATTTCCAACCAAATGTGCGTACTCAAACGATAAATAAGGGATGAGAAAATCAGGCACATAAAAGTTTTGGTAAGGCTTCAGGGTAGATTTGATGGCGTAAAAAATGCAATACAGACTCAAAAACAAAAAAGAAGCTTTTTGGCCAAATCCAAAGTAAAAAATCAGGAAGAACAAGGCCGAAGTCAGAAAAATGGTCAGCATTAATACCATTTGGCGATTATTGCTCTTTTCGTGGTAATTAAATATTTCGAAATCACCCAAAAAAACATTTAAACGGCTGAACTGAGCCTGCTTGAGTTGTTGATAAATAATGGTAAGGGTGTGGGTGCCTTGTTGGCTCAATGAATCAGGAATGGCCACAAAAAAATGATAACGCCCCACTCTGGTGATTTTATTTTGAGCATTCAAGGTACCATTGGTGTACAATTTTACCTGGTCCCAAAACACTTTTTGTACCCCGTGCAAACCCTGCACCCTCAGCGTAAGCAAATCTTTGTTGAAAGCATTTTTGAAAACTACTTGGGTCTGTAGACGATAGCGATGACGATTTTGAAAAGTTTGGGTAGCAGGTGGTTTTGCTAATAATTTGCCAACACAATTGGTGTCAGAAGCATTAAGCGTGCAGCTTGTCCAATGCCTTATGGGAAAAGCCTGCGGTTTGCGCTCAAAAGCACAAATATTTTGCGCGGTTACCTTGGGTAAAAACAAACTAAAGCAAATGACAATGAGTGTGTATTTCATGAAATATCATAATAAAGCTTTGAACTATGATAATCATTTTTGAAGAGAAACCTCGAAGTTGAAAACAAGTTCAATAAAAAAGGAGCCATAAAATGGCTCCCCTTGACTTTATTCTAACAATCAATCAAAATTATTTCACGGTAAACCTTCCTAAACCTACCGATTTAGAACGCCCTTGAGTTACTTTAAAAAGCTCCCAATAATACTTACCAGTTTTTAAACCAGTGAGCGTATATTGGCTCAAGCCCCCGTTGATCTCAATCGTTTGAGGAGTATTTTGGGTTTTACTAGTCATGATTCTCAAACGATACCCATCAGCTACCCCACTTTTCCACTCAAACAACACCCCGGCTCCGTTGCTGTAGTTACCATCCAGGGTAGGAGAAGATACCTCTTTTCCTCGCGTAGCGCCTTTGTTGGCAATTTTGGCATCCATATAAGCAATGGCCTCCGAAAATACCGGATTATCCTGAATTGCAGGCGTTTTCTTTTCCGGTTGTTTGTGAGGCTGCTTTTCTGAACCTTGCCCTTGTTTTTTCTTTTCGGTCTCTTTTGGAGAAGGAGCATCGTTATTGGCTACATTTGTCTCCATATTATTAGTCGAGTCCTCTGTAAAAGGCTTGGTCTGAGTAGTATCTTTATTTTCAGAGATAATATCCTTTTTCTGATTATTTCCTCCTAAGTTTTGAACAATAAGCCAGCCTGCCACCAACAATACTATTACGCTGGCAGCTACCGCCAAGCGTCTTTGGATGGATGTATTGGCCTTTTTTGCACGACGCTCATTCATAGAAACTACTGGTGTAGCATTGGCACGAGCCCGATCCAACTGAGTAAAATAAGGATGGTTGGCCAGTTCGGCAATATCGTCTTCCCGCTTAAACTCGTAGTAGTCAAACACGCTTACCCTACACTCGGCACAAAGCTCCAGGTGTTCTTGCAAGGCTTCGGGCAAATCAGCCTCCCTATTGAGCCTGAGCGCATCTACCCAAAGCGTCACCCCCGCATCGTTGAGGTGTCCCTGTTCGTCAAAATATTGATTGTTCTCCATAGAAATTTTAAAGCCAAATAAGATTTTATAGTTGGTAGCTAATTTTCTGTAATTAGAAGCGAATTATCATTATTACTTGGTCTCAGACTTTTACTTTTAATTTAAGCTGAGACAATCACTGATCATTTACCGTTCACCACTTATTGAGGTGTTGGTGGAGATCTTCCGAATATATCGGAATTTACAACCGACAAGTCGGCTTACAGCCCCGCGTGTTTACCGGGGGACTACTCATCATTAACCATTAGAAATAATTTATCATTGATTAATTCATCAGTGCTTACTGGTTTACTCCTTAGAAAATGGAGATTTTGGTAATAATTGTATCAAGTTTTTTAATTTTTCTTTGTCATAAGTCCGTTTCCCTCCATCATTCAGCGCTTCCATAAGTTCCTGGGTACGGTCGTTGATCCACTTTCGCAAGGCATCCGCTGTGTTTTTCTTCTGGTCACAGGCGTTGAATATCGGGATTACCTCTCTATATACCTCTTTGTCCTTTTTGTTGCTGTAGGGCACTCCATACGTTTCCAAAAACTCCTTCAAAGTGGGCTTGGCAATTTTGGGACAATAATTGGTCACATCTTCCTTCTCCAACACAATACGAGCATAAAGTTTCAGCAAAAGCAACAGCTTAAATTTGGTGCGGGTAAATAAGCGTAAATAGTCTTTGAACTTGCGTAACTCCTCTTCCAACACTTCCTGAAACATCAACTGAGTCTCAGGATTAGAGCTATGTGGTTCTATCATATACCCCTCCAGTGCTTCCTTGCGATGTTCTTGCTGATGCATGCTCAGTTTGCTAATATCGATACATTTATTGTACACCGCCCGTTCGAAGTAACTAATTAATAACCCATCCGTAGGCTTATAGTTTTTTTGGATGTAGGCCATTTTTTGAGTCAGAAAGGCAATATTCAAATCTTGTTGGAGGTCTTCCACCGAAAATCCTTTAAAAAAACCTCGTTTCATAAATTTATAAATCACCCGTTTCATCACTTGTTGATAGTCGTCCTGCATGAGCAGCTCGTCGGGTTTATCGTGTAATAATTGATATTGTTCGGTGTTCTCCATTTTTAAACTTGTGTTAGATTATGATGAGGCGATTGTCATGAAACAATGACCCCATCTTGCATGGTAATAATGGTATCTACCATTGGGTGTTGTTCTACCAATGGATCGTGAGTAGTTAGTATCAAGGTTTTACCTTGGGCTTTTAATTCCGCAAATATATCTAAAATATTGACTGAAAGTTTGCGATCGAGATGAGCGGTAGGTTCATCGGCCAAAATAATGGTAGGATCGTTGACCAAGGCCCGGGCAATGGCTACCCGCTGTAGTTCACCTCCTGAAAGCGTATCAACCTTAAAATTGAGTCGATGTGTAAGGTTTACTTGTTCCACTACTTTAGCTACTTTTTGGCTGACGTCTTTTTGCTTGAGTTTTTGAGGAATCAAAGGAATAGCCACATTGGTAGCAGTAGTAAAGCCTTTGATCAATTGAAAGTTTTGAAAAACAACCCCAATGTGTTCCTGACGAAAACGGGTGAGAAATTTTTCTGACCACCTGGAAACCTGTTCTCCCAGGCAAGTATATTGGCCTGAAGAAGGCTTGGCCAAACAGCTCAAAATGGTAAGCAAAGTGGTTTTTCCTGATCCTGAAGGACCTTTGAGTACTACACAGCTATTTTCACGAATTTGCAAATTGACATCTATTACCGGACGCACTTCGTTGGGTTTTCCGGCATTAAAAGTTTTGACTAATTGATGTACTTCAATGATATTTTTCAACGTGTTCAACTAAAATGGTATGGCAGCAAAGAAATTGATAAACCCGATAAAACGCAACTTATCATCGTATTTGGTGGCATAGTTTTAGCCTTTGTAGTTGTAAAATTCAATTTTGATGATTGCTAACGTATTTAAAAGTTTAGTGTTTATGCTTGCTTGCAGCGTGTTGTTGACAGGCTGTGTGGCCAATGCCGAAACTGAGACTACCCAGCGGGTGCTCAAGGCATTGACCCAGAGCGATCATCGATTATTGTCCAGTCAGTTTACCAACCAAGTCACCATCACCTTTAACAACGAAACCCGCCAATACAGCAAAGCCCAGGCGACTTTTGTAATGCGTTCTTTCTTTAGACAAAACCCTGCGGTGAGTTTTGAATACTTGCATCAGGGAATCATGAAAAACGGTCGGCCTTACACTTTGGGCATTTACCGTACTCCCATCCACACCTATAGCCTAGCCCTATTACTAGTTCCTCAAGACAAAGATTATTTGATTGAAAAAATGGTATTTGCCAACATAGTCAATTAGTTAACGACTGGGGTTACATCGTTTGTTCAATGCATTACCACATCCTACCGTCATTTAACAACATAGCCATTTTTTGGATATTTTCTAAAAACAAGAATAGCTTGATTATCAATTTATTAGAAAGGATCACTTGGTAGCCCTCATGATCGATAGTTGGTTTTTATACGAGATATAATAGCACCTGCAATACTTCAAATATTTGCCTCAAATGCCACTTTAATTTAAGTGAAAAATT